>NZ_JARAYQ010000178.1:0-18142 GCF_033794505.1 Streptomyces sp. MB09-01
GTCCCGGGCGGCAGCCCCGTCTTCATCGGCCGGGACGGCGGTGCCGGCGACCGTGCCGTCCGGGCCGATGAAGACGGGGCTGCCGCCCGGGACCAGCCCGAGCTCCTGCGCCCGGCGCTGCAGCGCGTCGGGCGCCGAGTGGGCGTCCACGTCCCGCTGCAGCGCCTGCTCCTCGTCCGTGAGCGCGGTGGTCTCCTTCTTCAGCTTGGTCAGCTGGAAGGAGCCCGCGTTCAGCGCCGAGTTCAGCAGCAGCAGGCTGATCAGGCCGCCGCCGAGCAGCGCCACGACCAGCAGGACGAAGGGCATCCGCGCGGCCTGCCCGCCGGGGCGGGGGCGGGCCGGGCGGGCGCCGAGCGCCCGGCCGAGCCGGGCCGCCTGCCCGCGGGTCAGCGTGGCGACCTTCCCGGCCTTGGTCACAGTCGCGCCTCCCGGATGCGTTCGACCCCGCGGAACCTCGCCGGGGCGGCCCGCCGGTTCTCCGCGATCTCCTCCTCGGTCGGCAGTTCCGCGCCGCGCGTCAGGAGCTTCAGCTTCGGCTGGTACTTCTCCGGTACGACCGGCAGCCCGGGCGGGGCGGTCGAGGCCGCGCCGGCCGCGAAGACCTGCTTGACCAGGCGGTCCTCCAGCGAGTGATACGAGAGCACCGCGATCCGGCCGCCGACCGCGATCCGGTCCACCGCAGCCGGGATGGCCTTCTCCAGGCCCGAGAGCTCGCCGTTGACCTCGATCCGCAGGGCCTGGAAGGTCCGCTTCGCCGGGTTGCCGCCGGTTCGCTTGGCCGCCTGCGGCAGGGAGTCGCGGATCAGTTCCACGAGCCGGGCGCTGTTGGTGAAGGGCTCCTTGTCCCGCTCCCGGACGATCGCGGACACGATGCGCTTGGCCTGCTTCTCCTCGCCGTACTGGCGCAGGATCCGGACGAGCTCGCCCGGCGCGTAGGTGTTGAGGACCTCGGCGGCGCTGATGCCCGTCGTCTGGTCCATGCGCATGTCCAGCGGCGCGTCCTGCGCGTACGCGAACCCGCGGTCGGCCTCGTCCAGCTGCATGGAGGAGACGCCCAGGTCGAAGAGGATGCCCTGGACGGCCGGGATGCCGAGCCCGTCGAGGACCTCGGCGAGGTCGGCGTAGATCGCGTGGACGAGGGTGGCCCGGTCGCCGAAGGGTGCGAGGCGTTCGCCGGAGAGCCGCAGGGCCTCCTTGTCGCGGTCGAGGCCGATCAGATGGGCCTCGGGGAACCGGGTCAGCAGGGCCTCGCTGTGGCCGCCGAGGCCGAGGGTGCAGTCGACGACGACGGCCCCGGGCCTCTCCAGCGCCGGGGCCAACAGGTCCAGGCACCGCTGGAGCATCACCGGGACATGTCGGGACTCGCTACTCAAAGCGCCCTCTCAGATAACGGCGCGGCAGGCATACGCCGCGCCGCGCACGCGGAGTGTTACCAGGGGGCCGGGCGGCCGGTCAGGGCCGGGCTCCGGCCGGTTCGCGTCACTTTAGTGCAACGGTCGCCGCGGTCAACGAACCGCCCCGCGCGCCGTGCACGGCTCTCGGACTGAACCGGCAAAAGCCGCGAATCACCCGGACGGCCGCCTCATACCCACCCCTGTGGGTTAGCTCACAACAAGGGTCGTTGACGTTCTTTGTCCGCCCTCACGCAACGCCTTTGCCGGCCGTGACCATTAACGTCGTAGCCATGACGACTTCCGCATCCCTGCCTGCAGAGTCCGCGTCCGAGGCATCCGTCGGCGGATCCGTCACCGACCGGCTGGTCGAGGCGAATCAGCGTTACGCCGCGGACTTCACCGACCCCGGGATGGACGCCCGCCCGGTCCTCCACGTCGCCGTGGTGGCCTGTATGGACGCCCGCCTCGACCTGCACAAGGCGCTCGGCCTGGAACTCGGTGACTGCCACACGATCCGCAACGCGGGCGGCGTGGTCACCGACGACACCATCCGTTCCCTCACCATCAGCCAGCGGGCCCTCGGCACCCGCACGGTGATACTCATCCACCACACCGGCTGCGGTCTCGAAAGTCTGACCGAGGACTTCCGGCACGAGCTGGAGGACGAAGTCGGCCAGCGTCCGGCCTGGGCCGTCGAGGCCTTCCGGGACGTGGACCAGGACGTCCGCCAGTCCATGCAGCGGGTTCGCACCAACCCCTTCCTGCCCCACAAGGACGATGTGCGAGGCTTCGTCTTCGACGTGCACACCGGGCTCCTGCGGGAGATCGATCCCAGCTCTTGAGTGACACAAGGCCGTAACGCCGTCAAGAATGCGGGGTGGCACCACCCGGGATCCCCCGGGACCGGTGTCCGTGTTTCGGGGTGGGCCGGTCATGCGCCAAGGGCGTCGGCCCTGGAAATGGGCCGAGGAGAACCAAGGTGACGACGTATGACGACCGAGCGAGCCTCGCGGATCTGACCAGCACGGCGGAGCGGGTGCGCCAGTCGGTCGAGAGCGTGATCGAGGGCAAGCCCGAGGTCGTACGCCTCGCGCTGACCGTGCTGCTCGCCGAGGGGCACCTGCTGATCGAGGACGTCCCCGGCGTCGGCAAGACGATGCTCGCCAAGACGCTCGCGAGGTCCATCGACTGCTCGGTGCAGCGCATCCAGTTCACGCCGGACCTGCTGCCCTCCGACATCACCGGTGTCAGCATCTACGACCAGCAGCGCCGCGAGTTCGAGTTCAAGCCGGGCGCGATCTTCGCGCAGATCGTCATCGGCGACGAGATCAACCGCGCCTCGCCGAAGACCCAGTCCGCGCTGCTGGAGTCGATGGAGGAGCGCCAGGTCACCATCGACGGCACGACCTACACGCTGCCGAGCCCCTTCATGGTCGTCGCCACCCAGAACCCGGTGGAGATGGAGGGCACGTACCCGCTGCCCGAGGCCCAGCGCGACCGCTTCATGGCCCGCGTCTCCGTCGGCTACCCGAGCCCCGAGGCCGAGCTCCAGATGCTCGACGTGCACGGCGGGGTCTCGCCGCTCGACGACCTGACGTCCGTCGCGCACGCCCACGAGATCATCAAGCTCATCGAGGCCGTCCGCGAGGTGTACGTGGCCGAGCCCGTCCGGCGCTACGTCGTCGACCTGGTCGCCGCCACCCGCAGCCACCCGGACCTTCGGCTCGGCGCCTCGCCCCGGGCCACCCTGCACCTGCTGCGCGCCGTGAAGGCCTCCGCCGCGCTCGCCGGCCGGGACTACGTCCTGCCCGACGACGTCCAGGCCCTGGCCGCCCCGGTCCTCGCACACCGGCTGCTGCCCACCGCGCAGGCCCAGCTGAACCGGCGCACCGCCGAGCAGGTCGTCCACGACATCCTGCAGCGCACCCCCGTCCCGGCCGCGCACGCCCGCGGCGAGATGCCGCCCGGCGCGGGCATCCGGGGCTTCTGATGAGCGCCGGTGCCCCGCGCGGCGCCGGCGGCCCGGGGAACGGCGGCGGGTTCCGCGCGTCGCTGTCCGGGCTGACGACCCGCGGCCGCTCGTTCGTGGCCGCCGGGATAGCGGCCGCCGCCTGCGCGTACGTCCTGGGCCAGGGCGAACTGCTCCGGGTCGGCCTGCTGCTCGCCGCCCTGCCGCTGATCTGCGTCTACGCCCTGCACCGCACCCGCTACCGGGTCTCCGGCAGCCGCCGGCTGAGCCCGGGACGGGTGCCCGCGGGCGCCGAGGCCCGGGTGCAGCTGCGCATGGACAACGTCTCCCGGCTGCCCACCGGCCTGCTGATGCTCCAGGACCGGGTGCCCTACGTACTGGGCCCGCGCCCCCGCTTCGTCCTGGACCGGGTCGAGCCCGGCGGGCGCCGCGAGGTCTCCTACCGGGTCCGCTCCGACCTGCGCGGCCGCTATCCGCTGGGCCCGCTCCAGCTGCGGCTGACCGACCCCTTCGGACTGGTCGAGCTGACCCGCTCCTTCAGCACCTACGACACCCTCACCGTCATCCCGCGCACCGAACCCCTGCCGCCGGTCCGGCTGACCGGCGAGTCCAACGGCTACGGCGACGGCAGCCGCCGCTCGCTGGCCCTGGCCGGCGACGACGACGTGATCCCGCGCGGCTACCGGCGCGGCGACGACCTGCGCCGGGTGCACTGGCGCTCCACGGCCCGCTACGGCGAGCTCATGGTCCGCCGGGAGGAACAGCCGCAGCGCAGCCGGGCCACCGTCCTGCTGGACACCCGGCGCCTCGCCTTCGACGGCGCGGGTCCCGACTCCGCCTTCGAATGGGCCGTCTCGGCGGCCGCCTCCAGCCTCGTGCACGTGCTGGAGCAGGGCTTCTCGGTACGACTGCTCACGGACACCGGCAACTCGGTGCCCGGCGACGGCGGGGGCGGCTTCTCCGCCGGCGGCCAGGAGTCCGCCGAGGCCGCCGGGCTGATGATGGACACCCTCGCGGTGGTCGGGCACTCCGACGGCGCCGGCCTCTCACGGGCCTACGACGCGGTGCGCGGCGGTGGCGCGGGAAGCTTCGGCGGAGGCGGCGGGGACGGGCTCCTCATCGCCTTCCTCGGCGACCTGGACGACGTACAGACGGAACTGGCGGCCAAGATGCGCCAGCGCACCTCGGGTGCGGTGGCCTTCGTACTGGACTCCGCGGCCTGGGGCGGGCAGCCCGCACCCGGGCACGCCGTGACCCCCCTGGAGGAGCGGCTGCGCAGGCTTCGCGACGCGGGCTGGACGGCACTGGCCGCCCCGCCCGGAGTGGCCTTCGGCGAGCTGTGGCGACAGGCCGGCACCGCTCGCGTCGGTACGGGGACTTCCGGAGGTCGGGCATGAGCGGGCGGGCGAAACTGACGCTGTTCGCGGCACTGGCGACGCTGCTCACCTCGTGGTCGCTGGCCCCGCTGGTCGAGTCACAGGCGTGGCTGCTGCAGGGGGCGCTGCTGCTGGCCGTGCAGAGCGCGGTGGGGGCCGGGGCCCGGCGGGTGCCGCTGGCGCGGTCGCTGACCGTGGCCGCGCAGGTGCTGGTGTCCCTGCTGCTGCTCGTGTTCCTCTTCGCCGGCAAGGGCGAGTCCCAGGGGAGCGGGCCGCTGGCGTACCTGGTGGACGATTTCGGCTCGCTCTTCGGACAGGGCGTCCGGGACGTGGGCGAGTACGCGATCCCGGCCCCGCTGACGGACGGCATCCGGCTGCTGCTGGTGTCCGGGATGCTGCTGATCGGGCTGCTCGTGGACATGCTGGCGGTGGCCATGCGGACGGCCGCCGCGGCCGGACTGCCGCTGCTCGCGCTCTACTCGGTGGCCGCGGGTCTGTCGGGCGGCGGGAAGGCCTCCTGGTTCTCCTTCCTGCTGGCGGGCTGCGGGTACCTGCTGATGCTGCTGGCCGAGGGCCGCGACCGGCTCGCCCAGTGGGGCCGGGTCTTCGGCGCGGCCCCGCGCGGACGGGGCGCCGCCGACTCCGGTCTGAGCAGCGGCTCGGGCGGGCAGGCGACGGCCCCGGCGCGGTTCGGACGGCGCATCGGTGCGATGGCCCTGGGTGTGGCGCTGGCGGTGCCGGCGGTGCTGCCCGCGCTCGGCGGCGGACTGCTGGGCGGCGATCAGGACGGCGGCGACAGCGGCAGCGGCTCGGGCGGGACGATCTCGGCGGTCAACCCGCTGGTCTCCCTGCAGAGCAACCTGAACACGCAGGACAACCGCGTGATCCTCAAGTACCGGACGGAGAACCCGCAGCAGAGCGAGCAGTACCTGCGGATCGTCGCGCTGGACGAGTTCAACGGCGTGAAGTGGGAGGCCTCCGGGCGGACCCTGAGCGACGTGCCGAAGCAGATGCCGCCCCCGCCGGGGCTCGGTGACCAGGTCCGCGCGAGCGCGACGGAGGTGGCGACCACCATCTCCGCGGCGGACAGCTACATCCAGCGCTACCTCCCCATGCCGTATCCGGCGACGTCGGTGGAGATCGAGGGGAAGTGGCGCTTCGAGCCGGTCGGCCGGACCCTGGTCGGGGACCAGCTGGGCCGCGACAAGTTCCAGAACGTCCAGGGCGCCCAGTACCTGGTGCGCAGTCTGCTGCTGAAGCCGACGGCGCAGCAGCTGCAGAAGGCCCCGGAGCCGAATCCGGAGATCCGCGACGAGTACACGAAGGTGCCGGACAACCTGCCTCCGGTGGTCGCCGAGCGGGCCCGCCAGGTGACGCAGGGGACGAAGGACGACTACTCGCGGGCGGTGAAGCTGCAGGACTACTTCGCCGTGAACGGTGGGTTCCGCTACAACACGAGGACGGCCTCGGGCACGGGCCCGCAGGCGGTCGCACGGTTCCTCGACGACAAGGAGGGCTTCTGCATCCACTTCGCCTTCTCGATGGCGGCGATGTCCCGCACGCTGGGCATCCCGGCACGGGTGGCGGTGGGCTTCACGCCCGGGGAGAAGCAGTCGGACGGCAGCGTGAACGTGTCGATGCGGGACGCCCACGCCTGGCCGGAGCTGTACTTCGAGGGCGTGGGCTGGACCAGGTTCGAGCCGACGCCGCGAGCGGGCCTCAACGTGCCGGACTACTCCCGGCCGCAGGCCCCGGCGGCCCAGCAGCCGTCCGCGCCGGCGCCGCTGCCCTCGCAGAGCACCGCACAGCCGTCGGCGGCGCCGTCGGCGTCCGCCGAGTGCCCGCCCGAGCTGAAGAAGCTCGGCGAGTGCGCGGCGCCCGCGGCCGCGCAGGGCCCGACCCGGGGCGACGGGCCGTCGGCGACGACGGTCCTCGGCTGGACGGCGGCCGTGCTGGCGGTACTGGCCCTCCCCCTGCTGCCGCTGCTGGGGCGGAACCGGCTGCGGGCCCGCCGCCTGGGGACCGGGGAGGTCCTGACGGCGTGGCGGGAACTGGGCGATGCCGCCTGGGACGTGGGCGTGGTGCCCGACGAGGCACTGTCCCCGCGCCGGGCGGCGGGCCGGGTCGTGGACCTGGGCCGCCTGGATCCGGAGGCCGCGGCAGCGGTCCACCGGGTCGCGGGCGCGGTGGAACGGGCCCTGTACGCCCCGCCGGGTGCGGAGGTCTCGTACCCGGGGCTGGCGGACGACGTCCTGCTGACCCGCACGGGCCTGCTGGCCGCGGTGAGCCGTCCGGCCCGCCTGCGCGCCCTGTTCCTCCCCCGCTCGGCGACCCGCCTCGCCTGGTCGGTATCGACCCGCTGGTCCGCGCTGACCTCGTCGATCTCCACCCGCCTCGCCGCCGCCCGCCTCCGCCTCCCCCTCCGGGGCCGCGGCTGACTCCGGGCCTACGCCCGTCTCCTTGGGCTCCGCCCAGACCCGCGCCTCAAACGCCGGCGGGGCTGGAACATCCAGCCCCGCCGACGCAATTCAGCCCCTCGGGCGTTCGAGGAGCGGGGTCCGGGGCGGAGCCCCAGGTCGCGGAGCCGCACCCGGCCGAACCAGCCCAGCCGGAGCTTGCGGCGCGGGGCGGAGTTCCGGGCAGAGGCGCAAGAGGAGGCGGCTGGACCCGCGGATGCGAGAACGCGGCGAGGCTCGATCCCCCCGAGCCCCGCCGCGTTCGCGTACTGCTTCACCGGGATCGAAATCCCCCGCCCGGCCACGGGAGGAGGTACCCGGTCCGCTCCGCAGCCCCGTGCCGGCGGTGCGGACCGGGTCTCCTGTCCGTTGCTCCCAGTCTGACGTCCGCGCAGGTGGGAGCCATCCGCGCGCGTACTCATCTCCGCGCCTAGGTACGGATACTCAGCCGCCGCGGCAGGCCCCACCAGTTGTACGGGCTGCCGCGCCCCCGCGGCACCGCCGACTGGGGGGTGCTCGCCGCGCCGGACGGAATCAGCGGTTGCCGCTGACCCGGCCCCGCAGCAGCAGCGACAGCGCCGAGTGCACGTCGTCGAGGGACCGCTCGCTCTGGAAGGACTGCCAGTCCAGCGCGGCCACCAGCACCATCCCGACCATCGCGGCCGCGGTCAGCGGCACGTCGATCTCGGCGCTCAGTTCGCCGCGCTCGACGCCCTCCCGCAGCACCTTCTCCACCACGGCCACGGCTTCCTGCCGGACCACCATCAGCGTGGACTGCCACGCGCGGTTGGTCCGCCACAGTTCGGCGACGTAGAGCTGGGTGAAGGCCGGGTAGCGGTCGATGAAGACGAGGCCGGCGCGGATCATCGCGTCGAGCGCCTCGACCCGGCTGCCGCCGCGCGCCTCCGTCTCCTCCGCCGCCGTCCGCAGCGAGACCGTCAGCAGCCCGACCCCGTGCCGCAGCAGCTCCTCGAAGAGTTCGTTCTTGCTCGCGAAGTTGTAGTAGACGGTGCCCTTCGCGACGCCCGCCCGCTCGGCGATCTCATCGACCGTGGTCGCGGAGAAGCCCTGCTCCGCGATGAGGGTCACGGCCGCTTCGTAGAGCTTCTGCCGGGTGGCCTGCCGACGGCTCCCGCCGGTACCCGTACCGGTGCTGCTGCTGTCCATGGCGCTGATTGTCACAGGTCAACACGTCCCTACAGGCTCAGTTCCGGGTGCAGTCGGTCCATGGTCCACACCTGCTTGCCGCGGGCGGCGAGCGAGGTCAGGGCGAGGGCTCCGACCGTGAAGGCCGTCAGGACCGCGAAGCCCTGCCACACGGGGCCGAGGTCGCCGCCGGTGATGAGGTGGCGCAGGCTCTCGACCACGTAGGACATCGGCAGGTAGGGGTGGACGTCGTTGAAGAAGTCCGGGCTGGTCTGCACGGGGTAGGTGCCGCCCGCCGAGGTCAGCTGGAGCATCAGGACGGCCAGGACGAGGATCCGCCCGGCCGCGCCGAACTTGGCGTTGAGCCACTGGATGATCGCCGCGAAGCAGGCCGTGACCAGCAGCAGGAAGGCGATGGTGAGGGCCGGGTGGGCCATCTGCAGGCCGAGGTCCGGGGCCCAGTGGAGCACCGACATCAGCAGGGCGACCTGGGCGGTGCCGATCCCCACGACGGGCAGCCAGCCGGCGAGGGCGATCCGCCAGGGCGAGGCGCCCGCGGACAGGGCCCGCCGGTTCATGGGCGCGATCAGCATGTAGGCGACCATCGCGCCGACCCAGAGGGAGAGCGGGATGAAGTAGGGCGCGAAGCCGGTGCCGTAGTTGGGCGCCTTGTGCAGGGACTGGTTGGCGAGCCTGATCGGGTCGGCCATGACCTCGGTGCGGGCGTCGCGCTGCTGCTGGTCGTAGTCGGGGATCTTCCCCGCGCCGTCGTGGAGGCCGCCGGCGAGCTCACCGGTGCCGTTGACGAGCTTGTACATGCCGCCGTCGAGGCGGTGGGCGCCGTCGCCGAGCTTGCCGACGCCGTCGCTGAGCTTGCCGGATCCGGTGGTGGCGGAGCCGAGGCCGGTGTGCAGCTGGGCCATGCCGGTGGCGACCTTGTGGGCGCCGGTGTTGAGGGCGTTGACCTTGGCCACGGCCGCGTCGAGGTCGCCCTCGAGCTGGGGCGCCTTGACGACGAGCTCCCGGGCCTTCTTCTCCAGGTCGGTCAGCTGGGTGCGGAGCTTGCCGACGTCCCCGTTGGCGTTCTTGACCAGGGCGCTGACGTCACCGGCGAGTTCGGCCGCCTCGGCCGCGTCGTCCCTGACCTTCTTCAGGTCGGGGCAGGAGGCGAGGTGCGGTTCGGCGCCGGGGGTCACGCAGTGCTTGGTGTAGTACGCGTCCGCGCCGGTGGAGGCCCGCTTGGCGGCGGCCGCGGCGGCCGGGGCCTTCTCGGCGAACTTGTCGAGGTGGCCGTTGACCACCTTCGCGCTGTCGGCGACCAGCTCGGCGGTGTCGGCCAGGTTCTTGGGGTCCTTGACGAAGGGGCGGGCCTTGTCGGCGGCCCCGTTGACCTTGTCGGCGAGCGCCTGGGTGCCGTCGGCGACGTCCTTGGACCCGGTCTCCAGCTTGGCGGCGGCCGAGTTGAGCTTCTTCAGGCCGCTGTTGAGCTCGCCGCTCTTCTCCTCGGCCGTGTCGAGGCCGTCGGCGAGCTCCTTCGCGCCCTCCTGGGCCTTGCCCGCCCCGTCCTTGAGCTTGTCGGCGCCGTCGGCCGCCTCGGCGGTCTTGTCGTGGAGGTCGGAGAAGTTGACGAAGATCTTGTCGAGGAAGCCGCGGGAGGCGTTGGTGGACGCCGCCGAGCGGACCTCGGAGAAGACGGAGCGCGAGATCGAGCCGACGACGTAGTTGTTGGAGTCGTTGGTGCGGACCTGCAGGGCGCCGGTGGCGGGGTCCTCGCCCGCGCTGGAGGCGATCTTCGCGCTGAAGTCCTCGGGCATGGTCAGGGTCAGGTAGTACGTCCCGTTCTCCAGGCCCTTGGCCGCCTCCTTGGGGCTGACCTCGCGCCAGTCGAAGTACTTGCTGTCGCGGAGCTTCTTGGCCAGCTCACCGCCCGCGTCCAGGTGCTTGCCGTCGACGGTCGCGCCCCGGTCGGAGTTGACGAGGGCGACGGGCACCTTGTCGAGGCGGCCGTACGGGTCCCAGAAGGACCAGAGGTACAGGGCTCCGTAGAGGAGCGGGAGCAGGAGCAGCGCGATGAGGGCGGCCACGGGCAGCTTCCCCCGCCCGAACCGCTTCATCTCAAGCGCGGCCAGTTTCGGCGAGCGCATCGTCCTCCCCCTTCGTGTCGTCGTTCTCGGTGTCGGTGGCGGTGTCGGTGCTGCGGTCGCCGTCGGTGTCGCTGTCGTTCTCCGTGCGGGCGTCGGTGTCCGGGCCGGCGTCCGCATCGGCGTCCGCGTCCACGTCGGGGGCGCTCTTCGCGGCGCTTCCCCAGGTGATCTTCCGATCGGCGGCCTGCGCCGCGGTGCCGGGTGCCCCAGGCGCGTCCGGTGCCCCAGGCGCGTCCGGTGCCCCAGGCGCGTCCGGTGCGTCCGGCTCCTTCGGGCCGGTCCGCAGGACGAGCGCGTCGGTCGGCGCCTCGCTGCACACCGCCAGGACGGTGGTCCCGCGGGCGGCGATCGAGCGGAGCAGGGCCCAGGCCTCGGTGCGCTCGGTGTCCGAGAGCTTGAGGTCGAGGTCGTCGAGGGCCAGCAGCCGCGGGGAGCCCAGCAGGGCGATGGCGACGGACAGCCGTACGGCCTCCAGGCGTTCCAGGTCCCGTACGGAGGTGCGCGGGCCCTTGGGCAGCGTGTCGAGGTCCAGTCCGGCGGCGGCCAGGGCCTCGTCGATCCGGGCCGCGGCGCGGGCGCGGCGCTCGGCGCGGGGCCGCAGCAGGGCGCGGACCGGGCCGTCGTAGCGCCGGTGGAGCAGGGCGCCCTCGCGCAACTGTTCCGCGACGGTGAGGGCCTGGTCGAGGTCGTTGACCCCGGGGACGTGGCCGAGGGCGGCGATCCGGCGGACGGCGGTCATCCGCTTCGGCAGCGGGTGCCCGTCGACCTCGGCGTGGCCCTGGGTGGCCTTCATCCGTCCGGTGAGGGCCAGGAGCAGGCAGGTCCGGCCGCTGCCGGAGGGGCCTTCGACCGCGATGAGCGAGCCGGCCGCCGCGTCGATGCCGACTCCTCCGAAGACCCAGCCGCGCGGGCCCTTGAGTCCGAAGTCCTCGGCTTTGACGGCCGCGCCGTGCGGGCTGTCCACGCCGTCCCCCTTCTTTTTGAACTGACCGGTCAGTTCAAAAAATAGCATCCTCTTCCGCACCAGGTGTGCAGGAGGGGGCAGTTGTGTGGAATTGGACCGCAAAAGTGCAGGTCAGGGCGATTGTCAGTGGGGCCGGTCACGATGGAGGCAACGCATCGACAGGAGGTTCGTCATGGCCACACCGTCCCCGTCCCCTGTCCACCCCGTCCTGCGCAAGTCGGCGGCCGACCCGGCCGCGCTCGACCTGCTCGCCAAGGCCCGCAGCGGCCTGGCCGAGGCCGCCCTGCTGGCCCGGCCCAACGAGCGGTACGCCACCGCCCACCTCGCCGCCCTGCGCACCGCCGCGGCCGTGCTCGCCGCGCGCGGCCGGCCCGAGCCGGTGAACCCGCGGCGGCGGCCCCGGATCCGCAGCGCGTGGGAGCTGCTGCCCGAGCTGGCGCCGGAGCTCGCCGAGTGGAGCGCGCTCTTCGCCTCGGGCGCGGCCCGCCGGGCCCGGGCCGAGGCGGGCATAGCGGACGCGGCGAGCGGGCGGGAGGCAGACGATCTGGTGCGGGCCGCCTCGATGTTCCTGCGCCTGGTGGAGCGGCTGCTCGCCGTCCGTGCGCCCGCTCCGAGCCCGCAGCAGGCCTTGCCGCAGCCGCGTCCGGAGCGTCCCGACGCGCGATGAGCTGCCCGGCTGCGCAAGGCCATAAGGTAGACGGGGGTGGGGCACGGACCGCTCACCCCTTCCCTACCGCGCCGAGGAGCCATCAGTCGTGTCGGACACTTCCCGCCCCCGTGCCTCCCTTCGCACCGCCGTGGTGTGGGAGGTCCTCAAGGAGGCGCTCGACCGCCGGGTGAAGGCGACCGGGCGGGACGTGCTGGACGTGCTCGACACCGGTGGCGGCACCGGCAAGTTCGCCGTGCCGGTGGCCCGTCTGGGCCACCGGGTCACCGTGGTCGACCCCAGCCCGAACGCGCTGTTCGGGCTGGAGCGCCGGGTGTCCGAAGCCGGCGTCGCCGACCTCGTCAGCGGTGTCCAGGGCGATGCCCAGGGGCTGTTGGACGTGGTCGAGCGGGACGCGTACGACGTGGTGCTCTGCCACGGCGTGCTGGAGTACGTGGACGACCCGGCCGAGGGCGTGGCCAACGCGGTCGCGGCGCTGCGCCCCGGCGGCACGCTCAGCCTGCTGGCCGCCGGTCTCGGCGGGGCCGTGCTCGCCCGCGCGCTGGCCGGGCACTTCACGGAGGCCCGCACCGCCCTGACCGACCCCGCCGGCCGCTGGGGCTCCGGCGACCCGGTGCCGCGGCGCTTCACCGCCGAACAGCTCTCCGAGCTCGTCGGCGGGTCCGGCCTGGCCGTCGGCGCGGTCCACGGCGTGCGGATCTTCGCCGACCTCGTACCGGGGGTCCTGGTGGACACCGAGCCGGGCGCGGTGGAGGCGCTGCTGCGTCTGGAGGAGGCCGCGGCGGAGCTGCCCGCCTTCCACGCGGTCGCCACACAACTGCACGTGCTCGGCCAGAAGCAGGCCTGAACTGCGATCTTCCGCGGACGGAGTCGGCCGCACGCCCTACGAACCGGCGGGCGGCCCCGTATGATCGAGTGCAGTGACCGGCATGGTGGACGGACCATTGGGGAATAAGGGCCTCAGTGACCGCTGCCGCGGCGGTACGGTTTTCGAGCAGCTGGTTTCACCGGCTGTGTTCTTTCTGGGCTGTGTCTTTTTGGAACGTGGCGTAGAGGGCGGGTGTCACGGGGGCGATTCCCCGCCTATCCTGAAGGGGACCCCTGGTCGCTACCCCCCGCGACCGACGGATGAGGAGGACTCCCGTGCCGCTCTCGGAGCACGAGCAGCGAATGCTCGAGCAGATGGAGCGAGCGCTGTACGCCGAAGATCCCAAGTTCGCGACAGCGCTTGAGGGAAGCGGACTGCGTGCGTACACCCGGCGACGGGTCTACACGGCAGTCGCTGGCATTGTGGTGGGTATCGCGCTCCTCATGACCGGTGTGATCATTCCGAACGTGCTCTGGATCAGCGTGGTGGGGTTCCTCGTCATGCTGGGATGTACGGTCCTGGTGGTCACCGGTTGGCGCAAGGCACCCAAGCCTGGCGAGCAGCCCGTCTCCGGAAGTACAGGCGGTTCGGCCCACGGCCGGAACCGGCAGCGTCGGTCGATGATGACCCGCATCGAGGAACGGTGGCAGCGCCGCCGTGACGAGCAGGGGCAGTAGCCCCCGAACAGTCTGAGTGAGGGGACGGCCGCCGCCGGGCGACCGTCCCCTCACTGCTCTGTCCCGGTTCTGTCCCCGTGTCCGCGTTCTGTCCGTCGCATCGACGCCCGTGCGACATGATGATCCAATGAGTGTGCTCCCCCTGGTCTTCACCAGCGGCTGGGCCAGTGGGATCAACGCCTACGCCGTGGTCCTCCTGCTCGGCATCTTCGGCCGGACCGGCCTGAGCGACGAGGTCCCCGCGTCCTTGCAGCGCACGGACGTGCTGATCGTCGCCGCGGTGCTGTTCCTCTGCGAGGCCGTCGCCGACAAGATCCCGTACGTCGACTCGATATGGGACACCGTCCACACCGTGGTCCGCCCGCTCGCCGGAGCGGTGATCGGTGCGCTGCTGGCCGGGCAGAGCGGCTCTCTGTCCGACATCGCCGCCGGCGCGATCGGCGGCTCCACGGCGCTGGCCAGCCATTTCGTCAAAGCCGGCACCCGGATGGCGATCAACACCTCGCCCGAGCCGTTCACCAATGTGGCCATGAGCATCGCCGAGGACCTCGGCGTGGCCGGTCTCGTCACCTTCGCGATGTTCAACCCGGAGGCCGCCGCGATCATCGCGGCCGTCCTGCTGGCCGCCGGACTGGCCATACTCGTCTTCCTCTGGAGCCGGATCCGCCGCTTCCTGCGCCGCCGTGCCCAGCGCCGCGAGGAGAAGCGGCTGGCCGCCGAGCCCCGCGAGGCCACCGGGGCACCACCCCTCTGACCAGGACCGGCCCGAGGGGGTCGATAGGCTCGGCCGCATGGCACGAATTGCGGTGATCGGCGCCGGGATGGGCGCGATGGCGACGGCGGCCCGGCTGGCCGTGGCAGGGCATCAGGTGGCGGTGTACGAACGCGGGGCGACCTACGGCGGCGCCGTCGGCCGGTACGAACGCGAGGGCTTCGCCTTCGACACCGGGCCCGGGCTGCTGCACCTGCCCGCCGTCTACCGCGACCTGTTCGTGAAGACCGGCAAGCGGTCGCTGGAGGACTGCGTCGACCTGGTCCAGGTGGACCCCGCCGTCCGGCACGTCCTCCCCCACCACGGCATCGACGTCACCTTGCCGGGCGCCTCGCACGGCGGGGTCGCCGCCGCCCTCGAGACCGCCTTCGGTCAGGGCTCGGGCGAACGGTGGAACGCCCTGCTGGGCCGCGCCCGGGACGCCTGGGACGCCACCCGGCGCCCGCTGCTGGAGGAGCCGCTGCGCGACGGGGCCCGGCAGGCGCTGGGCGGCGACCCGTACCCGGCCCTGCGCCGCAGCGGCCTGTTCCGCCGCCGGCCGCCGACCCTCGCCGAGGTGGCCGACCGGGAGCTGGGGGGCGCTCTCGCCGAGCTGCTGACCGGCCTCGTGCGCACCTACGGGATCGACCCCGCCACCGCGCCCGGTTCGGCCACCGTGCTCCCGTACATGGAGCAGACCTTCGGCAGCTGGTACGTGCGCGGCGGCATGCGCGCCCTGGCCACCGCCGTGTACGAGCGCTGCCTGGAGCGGAAGGTCGTCTTCACGTTCGGGGCGGACGTGCGCGAGGTCCTGGTCCGCGACGGCCGCGCGGCCGGGCTGCTGCTGGCCGACGGCAGTGAGGTGGCCGCCGACCACGTGGTCTGCGCGATCGACCCCCGGCAGCTGGCCGCCGGCTCCCTGAGGTGGCCGGCGGACGCGGTCCCCGCCCGCGGTGCGGACGTGCCCGGCCGGATCACGCTGCTGCTCGCGCTGCGCGGGGCGCGCCCCGGCACGGCCGTCCACCGCACCCTGGTGCACGCCCCGGGCGCGCAGGTCACCGTGCTGCGCCCGGACGACCCCGCCACCCGGCCCGACGCCGAGCACGAGGCGGTCACCGTGAGCGCCGTGTACGGGCCCGGGGTCTCGGAGCCCGCGGAGCTGCTGAACCTCGCGGAGAAGGCCGTCCAGGGGCTGCGGGAGCGGCTGTTGTGGCACGAGGTGCGCACCCCGGCCGATGTCGAGGCGGCGACCGGTGCGCGGGGGGGCGCCGTGCCACCGCCCGCCCTCGCGGGGGCCGGCGGCCGGCTGCTGCACCCGGCCAACGGCACGGCCGTGCCCGGGCTCTACCTGGCGGGCGGCTGGGCGCATCCCGGCGGCGGGCTGCCGCACGCCGGGATGACCGGGGCCCTGGTGGCCGGGCTGATCGTGGAGGGCACGGAGTTCCGCGGCTCGCAGTGACCGGCCCACGGACCGGTGCGCGGACCCGTACGCGGGCCGGTCCGCGCGGCGGTCAGTAGCGGTACTGCTCGTACTCGCCGGGCTGGGAGTAGGGGTACTGCTGCGGCGGCTCGGCCTGCTCCTCCGCCGGGTAGGGCTGGCCGCCCCCGTCGGTGGACCGCTGCTGGGGGACCCAGACCCCGCCGGGCGGGGTGTCCGTGGAGTACTGCTGCTGCCCGTAGTCGGCGTACGCGGTGTAGTCGTACGGCTGGGGCGGGACGACACCGCCGCCGGTGCCGATGTACGGGTCCGAGTAGGCGGCGTAGACCTGCTGCTGGCCACCCGTCGGATAGCCGCCGGAGTAGTCGTACCCGCCGCCCTGGTTCTGCGGGTCGTAGTACGCCGCGTACTGGTGGGCGTCCTGCTCCGCCGTGGTGAACGGTGAGGCGAAGGCCGCCGTCTGGGCGGCCTCGGGGGCCGGTGCGAAGCTCTGTATCCCGTAGGACCCGGTTTCCTCGGGCACCGGCTGCGGGCTGTAGACCTCTTCGGCCGCGGCCTGGAACGAACGGTCGTCCGCCGCTCCGTCCGCGTCCTCGTATGCGAGCGCGGTGACCTGGAGCGCCGGTTCCTGAGGGGCCGGGCCGCCGGACCGGCGCCGTCTGGACTGCCGTACGGGCTCCCCGCCGCGGCGCAGCGCCCAGCCGGCGACGAAGCCCTTGCGGAAGGAGAGCGTCACCAGGGTCTGGCCCACGGCGAACGCCGCGGCGCCGGCCCCGATGACCGGAACCGACGGCAGCACCACCCCGGCGACCACGCCGAGGAATCCCGCGAAGGCGAGCAGGCGCCAGCGGAGCCGGGCCTTGTACTGCATCAGGACCTCGGCAAGCAGCCACAGCGCGACGAAACCGAACGCGATGTAGAGGACCGTCATTCCCATGCATGGCCCCTCTCGGTACGGCCGCCGGCGCGGGAACGGGGGGCGGCCGCTCAGGCCCGCTGGTGCAGGCCCAGGTTCTCGTAGATTTCGAGAGTCGCCGTGGAATTGTTCAGCGTGATGAAGTGCAGCCCCGGGACACCCTCGGACAGCAGCCGCGCGCAGAACTCCGTGGCGAACTCGATGCCAATGGAGCGTACAGCGGCCGGATCGTCCTTGACGGCGAGCATGCGCTCTTTCACATCCGCGGGGAAGACCGCGTTGCTGAGTTGGGGCAGCCGGTCGAGCTGCTTGATCGCCACAACAGGCATGACCTCGGGGATGATCGGGGTCTCGCAGCCCGCCTTCTCGACGCTGTCCCGCAGCCTCAGATAATTCTCCGGATCGAAGAACATCTGGGTGATCGCATAGTCGGCGCCCGCGCGGCACTTGTCCACGAAGTGCCGGATGTCCGTGTCCCAGTCCATCGAACGCGGGTGCATCTCGGGGAAGGCGGCGACGCCGACGCAGAAGTCGCCGGACTCCTTGACGAGGCGGACCAGGTCGGCGGCGTAGTGCACGCCTTCGGGGTGCGCCACCCACTCGCCCATCGGGTCGCCCGGCGGGTCTCCGCGCACGACGAGCATGTTCCGGATCCCCGCATCGGCGAACTGCCCGATGACGTTGCGCAGCTCGGCGACCGAGTGGTCCACGGCGGTGAGGTGCGCGACGGGGGTCAGGGTGGTGTCGGCGGCGATCTCCTGGGTGGCCTTGACAGTGCCGCCGCGGGTGGAGCCGCCGGCCCCGTAGGTCACGGACACGAAGCTGGGGGATACCGCCTCGACCCGGCGCAGGGCGTTCCAGAGGTTGCGTTCGCCCTTCTCCGTCTTCGGGGCCCAGAACTCGAAGGAGTACGAGCGCCCGGACACGAGGAGGTCGCGGACCGTGTGTGCACGGTCCGACCAGGTGGAAGCGGTACCAGAGGCCATGTGGGCAGGTTAGACGCGGCCGGCCGGTCGCCGAAGCGCCGTCCGCCTTTTGGACACGTTTTTGGACACTTGGGGGCCCGCCCCTGGTCAAGCGGGGCCTGACACGTTAAAAGAGCGGCGCGCCGCCCTCTGTCCGGGCGGACAGGACCATCGGCCTCAGCCGAGCCGGGCCCGGACGCGCTTGGCGAGTTCCGCGGCGGCCGCACCGGGGTCGGTGGCCTCGGTGAGGGCGCGGACGACCACGACACGGGTGGCGCCGGCGTCCAGGACCTCGTCCAGGTTCGTGCCGTCGATGCCGCCGATGGCGAACCAGGGCCGGTCCTGCTCCAGCGAGGCCGCGTACCGGACCAGCCCCAGGCCGGGGGCGTGGCGGCCGGGCTTGGTGGGGGT
>NZ_JARAYQ010000179.1:0-18117 GCF_033794505.1 Streptomyces sp. MB09-01
CCCCTGAACCGCCCCGAGAGCCCCTGCGCGCCCCCCTGCGCCGATCTCCCTACGAGGTCCGACACCACGTCACTTGGCAGACCGCGCGGCCGAAACCGGCCGGTCCAGCGGACCGCGCATCGTGGCACACATCACAGCGAGCACCGTTCCACCCAAAAGGTAGGCGTACATGGCGATTCCGGACGAACTGAGGAGGAAGTCCCCCTCGGGGCGCGGGACGCTGAGCATCACGTACGCGAGGAACCAGCCGGCCGCGGCCCCGCCCACCCCGAGGCCGGTCCCGAGGGCGATCCGGCCCCCGAGGAACAGCCCGAAGAGGGCCAGCAGGCCGAGCAGCAGGCCGCCGGGGAACCACAGGTCCACCACCAGCCAGCCGGCCGCGCCGGTCAGTGCGCCCGCGACCACCAGGCCGAGGCAGCCGGCGATCCGGCCCGCCGTCAGGGAGGCGGTCACGCCTGCACCCCCGCGAAGAGGTCGTGCTCGCGCGTCCCCGCCGGGGCGCCGGGACGGCCCTCGACCAGTTCGTAGTACTCGCGGGTGAACAGCGGCTGCGCCAGGTCGTTGGAGAGGGCGAAGTAGGGCCCGTCCACGGCGATCTGGGTGGCGTGGGCCCGCATGGCGGCCGCCTTCGCCGCCACGAAGGGCTCCTCGGCCCCGATCTCGGCGGTGATCCGCTCGTCGGCGACGACCCCCGGCACGTCCTCGGGCGAGCCCAGACCCGGGAAGGGGTTCTCGGCTCCGGCGGCGCGCAGCCTGGCGAAGCCCTCCTCGACCACGGAGAGCGGGACGCGGTTCCAGTAGATCTTCCCGACCGCGTGCGGGTCGCCGAGGTCGCGCCGGTACGCGGTCTCCGCGGCCAGTTCGGCGGCGCGCATGGCGACCCGGTGGGCCTGGATGTGGTCCGGGTGCCCGTAGCCGCCGTCCGGGTCGTACGTGACGAGCACCTGGGGGCGCAGCTCCCGGATCACCTCCACCAGGTACGCCGCCGCCTCGTCGACGTCGGCCGACCAGAAGGCCCCCCGGCGGTGGTTCTGCGGGGCGCCCATCATCCCGGAGTCCCGGAAGCGGCCGGGGCCGCCGAGGAACCGGTGGTCGTGGACGCCCAGTTCGGCCATGGCGGCGGCGAGCTCGCCGACGCGGTGGGCGCCGAGGGTGTCGTCGCGGTCGGCCGCCAGGTGGGCGAGGGCGGGCGGGATGACCTCGCCCTCCTCGCCGAGGGTGCAGGTCACCAACGCGACGTGGGCGCCCTCGGCCGCGTACTTGGCCATGGTGACGCCGTTGTTGATCGACTCGTCGTCCGGGTGCGCGTGCACGAGGAGCAGACGACGGGCGGGAAGACCGTTCATGGGCCTAGCCTACGAGGCACGGCTCAGAACTTGAGGCCACTGATCATGCTCGCCACGTTCGAGGTGAGCTGGTTCAGGGTCGGGGCGATGGTGGAGCTCGCCAGGTAGAAGCCGAGCAGGACGCAGACGACCGCGTGTCCCGCCTTCAGGCCGGCCCTCCGGACCAGCAGGAAGACGATGATCGCCAGCAGCACCACGGCGGAGATCGAGAGTGCCACGGCGTTTCACCTCCACGTCGAGCGGACATCGGTACGCGCATTCGCGCTCGGCGAGAGTCATACCCACCGTGCGCTACGGATCATAACTATCCGTACCAGCGCATCGATCGAAATCCGGCAGCACGAGGGGCGCATGGCGCGCACGGGCGGGGTCACGGGGAGGTCGGCCGGGGCGGCTGTACGCCTCCCCGGCCGACTGTCGGCACCCGCACGGCCGCACGCCACACAGGCTGCATGCCCCAGATCTCGGGGCAGAAACGGTCAAGTTGCCCCCGTGTAAACCCCGTTGTGGGGCGGTGGCCACACCCGCATCCCACACCCCGCGGGTGGCCGGAAATGATCGGTCGGCGGGGAGCGTGTCCCACGGGGCGGAACGGGACTGGAGCGGCCGGGACTAGCCCTGCGGGCCCTCCGGCGGCATCTGCGGCACCACCTGTTTCTCCGCCGCGAAGTGACACGCCGAGGGATGGGCCGCCGGGCCCGGGGGGAAGACCTCCGGGACCGCGAGCAGCGGAACCTCGGCCGTGCAGCGGGGCTGGGCCTTCCAGCACCGCGTGCGGAACGGGCAGCCCGACGGAGGGTCGGCCGGGGACGGCACGTCGCCGGAGAGGATGATCCGCTCGCGGTGGGCGCGGGCCTCCGGGTCGGGCACGGGAACGGCCGAAAGCAGGGCCTGGGTGTACGGGTGGGTCGGGTGGTCGTAGATCTGGTGGTCGGTGCCGATCTCCACGATCCGGCCCAGGTACATGACCCCGACCCGGTCGGAGATGTGCCGCACGATCGACAGGTCGTGCGCGATGAAGACGTAGGACAGGCTGAAGTCCTTCTGGAGCCGGTCCAGGAGGTTGATCACCTGCGCCTGCACGGAGACGTCGAGCGCGGAGACCGGCTCGTCGGCCACGATGATCTCGGGCTGGAGCGCAAGGCCGCGGGCGATGCCGATGCGCTGGCGCTGGCCGCCGGAGAACTGGTGCGGGTAGCGGTTGATGTACTCCGGGTTCAGGCCGACCACGTCGAGGAGGTCCTGGACCTTCTGACGGCGCGAGCCCTTGGGGGCCACCTCCGGGTGGATCTCGTAGGGCTCGCCGATGATGTCGCCGACCGTCATCCGCGGGTTCAGCGAGGTGTACGGGTCCTGGAACACCATCTGGATGTTGCGGCGCACGGCCTTCAGGGCGCGGCCGGACAGTTTGGTGAGGTCCTCGCCCTTGTAGAGGATCGAACCCGCCGTCGGCCGCTCCAGGTTGACCAGCATCTTGGCCACGGTCGACTTCCCGCAGCCGGACTCGCCGACGATGCCCAGCGTCTCGCCGGCCCGCAGGTCGAAGGAGACCCCGTCGACGGCCTTGACCGCGCCGATCTGCTTGCGGAAGACGATGCCCTGGGTCAGCGGGTAGTGCTTGACCAGGCCCTTCACTTCCAGAAGGGACTCAGCCATGGAGGCACTCCTTCCAGAAGAAGCACGCGCTGGTCCGTTCCCCGGCCACCTGCGCGAGCGGCGGGACCTCGGCGCGGCAGACGGCCCGGGCCATCGGACAGCGCGGGTTGAAGGCGCAGCCGGGCGGGATGGCCAGCAGGTTCGGCGGCAGGCCCTTGATGGCGTACAGCTCCTGGCCCTTCTGGTCCAGGCGCGGGATGGAGTCCAGCAGTCCGCGCGTGTACGGGTGGGCGGGCGCCTTGTAGATCTCGTGGACGGGGGCCGCCTCGACGATCCGGCCCGCGTACATGACGGCGATCTTGTCGGCCACGTCCGCGACCACGCCCAGGTCGTGGGTGATCAGGATGAGGCCCATGTTGAACTCGCGCTGCAGCTCGGCCAGCAGGTCCATCACCTGGGCCTGGACGGTCACGTCCAGGGCCGTCGTCGGCTCGTCCGCGATGATCAGCGACGGCTCCAGGGCCAGCGCCATGGCGATCATGATGCGCTGGCGCATGCCGCCCGAGAACTGGTGCGGGAAGTCCCCCACCCGCTGCTTCGCCGCCGGGATCTTCACCCGGTCCATCAGCTCGACGGCCTTGGCCCTGGCGTCCTTGCGGGACATCCCGCGGTGGACCTCGTACATCTCGCCGAGCTGCTTGCCCACGCTCAGGACCGGGTTCAGGGAGGAGAGCGCGTCCTGGAAGATCATCGCCATGTCGGCGCCGCGGATCCTGCGCCGCTCCTCCTCCTTCATCTTGAGGAGGTCCTTGCCCTTGAAGAGGATCTCGCCGGCCGCGATCCGGCCCGGCGGCACGTCGAGGATCCCCATCACGGCCTGGGCGGTCACCGACTTGCCGGAGCCCGACTCGCCGAGCACGGCGAGCGTCTCGCCCTCGTCCACCGAGTAGTCGACACCGTTGACCGCCTTCGCGACTCCGTCGCGCGTCTTGAATTCCACGTGCAGGTCGCGGACCTCGAGCAGCATGTCCGGGGGCTCCTCAGCGCAGCTTGGGGTCGAGGGCGTCGCGCACCGCGTCGCCGAGCATGATGAAGGCGAGCACCGTGATGCTCAGCGCGCCCGCCGGCCAGAGCAGCATGTGCGGGGCGTTGCGGATCTGCGAGGCCGCGTTGGAGATGTCGATGCCCCAGGAGACGGTGGGCGGGCGCAGGCCGACGCCGAGGAAGGACAGGGTGGCCTCCAGGGCGATGTACGTGCCGAGCGCGATGGTGGCGACGACGATGACCGGGGCGACGGCGTTGGGCGCCACGTGCCGCAGCATCATCCGGCCGTTGCCGGCGCCCAGGGCCCGGGCGGCCTGGACGTAGTCGTTCTGTTTGGCGGTGATCACCGAGCCGCGGGCGATGCGGGCGATCTGCGGCCAGCCGAGGAGCACGATGAAGCCGACCACGGGCCACACGGTGGTGCTGGTGACGACGGACAGGAAGACCAGGCCGCCGAGGACCACCGGGATGCCGAAGAAGATGTCGGCGACCCGGGAGAGCAGCGCGTCGCCCCAGCCGCCGAAGAAGCCGGCGAGCCCGCCGAGCGCGGAGCCGAGCAGGGCTGCGCCGAGGGTGGCGCAGACCCCGACGGTGATGGAGGCGCGCGCCCCGTACACGGTGCGGGTGTAGACGTCGCAGCCCTGGGTGTCGTAGCCGAAGGGGTGGCCCGGGGAGGAGCCCTGCTGCGATTTGGACAGGTCGCACTGGAGCGGGTCGCCGCTCGCGATGAGCTGCGGCCAGATCGCGATGATCACGAGGAAGAGGATCATCAGCGAGGAGATGACGAAGACGGGGTTGCGGCGCAGTTGGTGCCAGGCGTCCGACCACAGGGAGCGGGCCTTCTCCCGGGGCCCGGGGCCGGTCGGCCCGGCGGTCTTCTCGATGCCCTCGACGCTCTCGGCTTCCTCCAGCGCGAGATCCATGGGTCCTCCCTGGCCGGTGGGGGAGATCGCCTCGTGCCGGCGGGGGCCGACGGGGTCGTATCCGCCTGGGCCCTCGGCGCGCTCGGGAGGCTCGGGCTCAGGCATAACGGATCCTCGGGTCCAGGACCGCGTAGAGCAGGTCGACGAGCAGGTTCGCCAGCAGGAAGACGATGACGAGGATGGTCACGAAGCCGACCACGGTCGGGGAGTTGTTGCGCAGGATGCCCTGGTAGAGCTGGTAGCCGACGCCGTGGATGTTGAAGATCCGCTCGGTGACGATGGCACCGCCCATCAGCGCGCCGATGTCGGTGCCGATGAAGGTGACGACGGGGATCAGCGAGTTGCGCAGCAGGTGGCGGGTGACGACCCGGCGGCGCGGCAGTCCTTTGGCGACGGCGGTGCGGACGTAGTCGGCCTTGACGTTCTCGGCGATGGAGGTGCGGGAGAGCCGGGTGACGTAGGCGAGGGAGACCAGCGCGAGGACGATGCCGGGCAGGATCAGCTCGTTGAGGGGGGCGTCCGGGGAGACGGTGGGCCGCACCCAGCCCCATTGGACGCCGAAGAGGTACTGGAGCAGGTAGCCCGTCACGAAGGTGGGCACCGAGATGACCACGAGGGTGGCCACGAGCACGGAGGTGTCGACGGTCTTGCCGCGGCGCAGGCCGCTGATCACGCCGAGGGTGATGCCGATGACGACCTCGAAGAAGATCGCGACCATGGTCAGGCGCAGGGTCACCGGGAAGGCGCTGGCCATCAGCTCGGTGACGGGCTGGCCGTTGAAGGCCGTGCCGAAGTCGCCCTGGAAGATCTGGCCCATGTAGTGCACGTACTGCTTCCACAGGGGCTGGTCGAGGTAGAGGTCCTTGCGGATGCGCGCGGCGGTGGCGGGGTCGGGCGCCTTGTCGCCGAAGAGGGCCGCGACCGGGTCGCCGAGCGCGTACACCATGAAGAAGATCAGGAACGTGCTGCCGATGAACACCGGGATCATCTGGAGCAGCCGCCGGATCACATAACGTCCCATGGACTGCTCCAGGATCGATCCGAAACGTGGGTCAGCTGACCTTGATCTGGTCGTACACGGGGACGCTGAACTGGTTGAGCGCCACGTCCGAGAGCCGCTCGGCGTAGCCCGCGCTGCCGTTCTGGTACCAGAGCGGGATGGCCGGCATCTGCTCGGCGAGGATCTTCTCGGAGTCCTGGAACTTCGCGATGGCCTTGGTCTGGTCGCTCTCCTGGTTGGCCTCGTCGACGAGCTTGTCGAAGTCCGGGTTGCTGAACTTCCCGTAGTTGGAGGAGGCGCCGGTGTAGTAGAGCGGCTGGAGGAAGTTCTGGATCAGCGGGTAGTCCGCCTGCCAGCCGGATCGGAAGGGGCCGGTCAGCTTGAAGGCGCTCTGCTGGTTGCGGAAGTCGGCGAAGGTGCCGATCGGGTTGACCGTGCACACCGGGCCCTCGCCCAAGGCGTTGTTGATGCTGTTGCAGACGGCGTCCATCCAGTCGCGGTGCGAGCCGGTGTCCACGTTGGAGGTCAGCGTGACCTTGCCGCCCGGGAGCCCGCCGCCCTCCTGGATGAGCTTCTTGGCCTCGGCCGGGTCGTAGACGCAGGCGTCGCCGCAGACCGTGGAGGAGAAGCCGCCCTTCTCGCCGAGCGCCGGCGAGGTCCAGTCCTTGGCGGGGGTGCGGGTCTCGCGGAAGATCTGCTTGGTGATCTCGTCGCGGTTGATCGCCCGGGAGATGCCCTGGCGGACCTTCTCCGTGCCCGGCTTGCTCCACTGCGGGTCGTACAGCGGGAAGGTGAGGGTCTGGATGATCAGGGCCGGCTGGTTGATGTACCGGTCGCCGAGGTCGTTCTTGACGTTCTTCAGCTGCTGCGCCGGGATGTCGTCGACGAGGTCGAGGTTGCCGGAGATCAGGTCGGTGTAGGCGGTGTTGTTGTCGGTGTAGACCTTCAGGTCCACTCCGCCGTTCTGCGCCTTGTCCGCACCGGGGTACGCGTCCCACTTGCGCAGCTTCATGCCGGTGCCCTTGGTGTACGAGTCCACCGTGTACGGGCCGTTGCCGACGGGCTTGTTCAGCCAGGCGGTGTGATCGGTGAAGAAGGCCTTGGGCAGCGGGGAGAACGCCTGGTAGCCGAGGGTCTCGGGCCAGGTGGAGAACTTGTTCTTGAGGGCGACGGTGAAGGTCTTGTCGTCCTTGACGACCAGGCCGGACATCGTCTTCGCCTTCGGTTCCCCGGAGGCCGGGTGCACGTCCTGGTAGCCGACGATGTCGGAGAAGAACGGCGAGTTGTTCTGCTTGTTGCGCACGTCCGCGCCGTAGTTCCAGGCGTCCACGAAGGACTGGGAGGTGACGGGCTCGTCGTTGCTGAACTTCCAGCCGTCCTTCAGCGTGATCGTGAAGTTCTGACTGTCCGTCGTCTCGATCTTCTCGGCGAGCATGTTGTTCGCCTCGCCCGTCTTGGGGTCGTAGCGCTTGAGACCCCGGAAGAGCATGTCGAGGACCTTGCCGCCCTGCACCTCGTTGGTGTTGGCGGGCTCCAGCGGGTTCTGCGGGTCACCCCAGGACGAGCTGACGACCCCGGCCTCGCCACCGCCCCCGCCGCTGTCGCTTCCGCCGCCGCAGGCCGTCGCCGCGAGGGCGACGGCCACAGCACATGCGGCCCACTTGGCGTGGGTGGCTCCGCGCATGGAGTGCCTCCTAGGGGTCCCAGACTCACTTAGGGGCCAATGTCACCCTATGTGGGATCCCGCACACTCCTGGTTGGACCGATTGCACCCGCGCGTCACGCGCCTGTCACCCCTGCGAGTGCAACGGCAGCTCCCAGGAGTCGACCGCGTAGTGCAGGCCCATGCCGTGCGCCTCGTAGAGCCCGAGTGCGCCCGTTTCGTTGTGGATGTCCACGCCGAGGCCCACGGTGTCCCGGCCGCGCGCGGCGTACACCGCGAAGCAGTGGCGCAGCAGGAAGCCGCCGAGGCCGCGGCCGCGCAGTTCCTTGCGTACGCCGATGTGGCCGACCCAGCCCATGCTGGTCCGGTCGTCCCGGCTGAGCAGGACGGCCGCGTCGCCGTGGTCGGGCAGGCTCGCGATCCAGACCAGGGACCAGTCGAGCCTGCGGCCGTCGATGTGGTCCAGCCAGGACTCGTACGGGCGGTCCACGTGGCCGAAGTGCGCCGCGAAGGTCTCCTCGATCAGGGCGTGGGCCCGCCGGCGGTCGGCCTCGTCGTCGGCGCAGTGGCGCAGGGTGAGGCCGGCCGGGACGGCCGGCGGGAGGTCGGCCGCCGGCGACAGGGAGCGGGTCATGACCTGGTAGCGGCGGATGGTGCGGTAGCCGCGCGCGGTGAGGAGGGAGAGGTCGAGGGTGGGTTCCACGTTGAGCTGGAGTCTCAGCACGCCGGACTCGCCGGCGAGCTCCCGGGCCCGGGCGGCCATGTGGTCCAGCAGCCGTTCGGCCGCCTCGCGGTGACCGGGCAGCACGTAGTGGTCCCCGTCGACGCGGCCCGGGCCGGAGTCCGCCCAGACGAGGGCGTAGGCCACGAGCCGGCCGTCCTCGAAGGCGAGCCAGGAGTCCGTGGCCAGGTCGACGTCGGGGGCGTTGAGGTCGGATTCGACGGTGCCCAGGTCGGTCTCCGGGCGGCCGATCTCGATCATGTCGACGGCGTTGAGGAGGGCGCAGATGTCGGATGCGTCCCCGGGCCCGGCGGGCCGTACGGTGAGGGTCATTGCCTCATGCTCCGGCCCGCGCGCCGGGGGCCGCAACAGGGTTTCCCCCACGCGGTTTCCGTACCGGGTCCGTACCGGCGTTCCGCACCGGGGTTCCGCACCGCACGCGGAAACGGCCGGTCCCCGGTGCTCGAAGCACCGGGGACCGGCCGTGGCCGTACGGGTCCGTCGGAGGTCAGACGGCCAGGATGGCCTTCTCCTCCGCGAAGTGGCACGCCGACTCGTGCGCGGCGGGGCCGGTCTGGCCCTTGAAGCGCTCCGGGATCGCCAGCAGCGGCTCCTCCGTGGAGCACTTCTCCTCGGCCTTCCAGCAGCGGGTGCGGAAGCGGCAGCCCGACGGCGGGTTGGCCGGCGACGGGACGTCACCGGTGAGGATGATGCGCTCGCGTCCCTCGCGGGCCTCCGGGTCGGGGACCGGGACGGCGGAGAGCAGCGCCTGGGTGTACGGGTGCGTCGGGTGCTCGTAGATCTGGGCGTCGGAGCCGATCTCGGCCATCTTGCCCAGGTACATGACGCCGACGCGGTCCGAGATGTGCCGGACGATCGACAGGTCGTGCGCGATGAAGAGGTAGGAGAGGTTGAACTCGTCCTGGAGCTTCTCCATCAGGTTGATGACCTGCGCCTGCACCGACACGTCGAGCGCGGAGACCGGCTCGTCGCAGATGATGATCTCGGGCTGCAGGGCCAGGCCGCGGGCGATGCCGATGCGCTGGCGCTGACCGCCGGAGAACTGGTGCGGGTACCGGTTGATGTACTCCGGGTTCAGGCCCACGACGTCCAGGAGCTCCTGGACCTTGCGGCGCCGGTCGCCCTTGGGAGCCACCTCGGGGTGGATCTCGAAGGGCTCCCCGATGATGTCGCCGACCGTCATGCGCGGGTTCAGCGAGGTGTACGGGTCCTGGAACACCATCTGGATGTTGCGGCGGACGGCCTTGAGGGCCTTGCCGGACAGCCGGCTGATGTCCTCGCCCTTGTAGAGCACCTGGCCGGAGGTGGCCCGCTCCAGGTTCATCAGGAGCTTGGCGACCGTGGACTTGCCACAGCCGGACTCACCGACGATGCCGAGGGTCTCGCCCTTGTAGAGGTCGAAGGAGATCCCGTCGACCGCCTTGACCGCACCGACCTGCTTCTTGAACAGGATGCCCTGGGTCAGCGGGAAGTGCTTGACCAGGTTGCGGACCTGGAGGATCGGCTCGCGCTCGGTGGCGTTCTTGGTGAGCTCAGCCATGGATCTGCTCCTTCCAGAAGTGGCACGCGCTGCCGCGGCCGGGCAGTTCGGTGCCGTCCTGCTCGGTGACGGGGTGCAGTACGGGGATCTCCGTACGGCAGATGTCCTGCGCCTTGGGACAGCGGGGGCTGAAGGCGCAGCCCGCGGGGATGCGGAGCAGGTTGGGCGGCAGACCCTTGATCGCGTAGAGCTCCTGGCCCTTCTGGTCCAGGCGCGGGATCGAGTCGAGCAGGCCGCGGGTGTACGGGTGGGACGGGCGCTTGTAGATCTCGTGGACCGGAGCGGTCTCGACGATCCGGCCCGCGTACATGACCGCGATCTTGTCCGCGACGTCGGCGACGACGCCGAGGTCGTGGGTGATCAGGATCAGGCCCATGTTCATCTCGCGCTGGAGCTCCGCGAGCAGGTCCATGACCTGCGCCTGGACCGTCACGTCGAGAGCCGTGGTGGGCTCGTCGGCGATGATCAGGTCCGGCTCCAGGGCCAGCGCCATGGCGATCATGATGCGCTGGCGCATACCGCCGGAGAACTGGTGCGGGTAGTCGCCCACGCGCGCCTTGGCGGCGGGGATCTTCACCCGGTCCATGAGCTCGACGGCCTTGACCTTCGAGTCCTTCTTGGACATGCCGCGGTGGACCCGGAACATCTCGCCGAGCTGGTCGCCCACCGAGTAGACCGGGTTCAGGGAGGACAGCGCGTCCTGGAAGATCATCGCCATCTTGTTGCCGCGGAGCTTGCGGCGCTCCTCGTCGGACATCTTGAGGATGTCCTTGCCGTGGAAGCGCACCTCGCCGCCGGCGACGCGTCCGGGCGGGCTGTCGAGAATGCCCATGATCGCCTGTGCGGTGACGGACTTGCCGGAGCCGGACTCGCCGAGCACGGCGAGGGTCTCGCCGGCGTTGACGCTGTAGCTCACGCCGTTGACGGCCTTGGCGACCCCGTCACGGGTCTTGAACTCGACCTGGAGGTTGTCCACCTCCAGCAGCGGCACGGCGGACCCGCCGCCCGTCTCCGCAACGCTGAGAATCTCCGACGTCGTCACGCCGCCACCTTCGTCCTGCTTGCTGATGTTGTCTCGGGGCATCGCGCGGCCCTACCGGAGCTTCGGGTCGAGCGCGTCACGCAGGCCGTCGCCGACGAAGGCGAAGCCGAGCACGGTGACGACGACGAACAGGCTGGGGAAGTACCACAGGTAGTCATTGACGCCGATGAAGCCCTGTCCGGCCGCCAGCATGTTGCCCCACTCGGGGACGTCGACGGGGACACCGGCTCCGAGGAAGGAGAGCGCTGCCACACCGACGATCGTGGTGCCGACGTTGAAGGTCGCGTAGACCAGAACGGCGGTCAGCGAGTTCGGAAGGATGTGCGTGCGGACGACCCGCCAGCCACCGGCGCCGAGCGCCTTGGCCGCGTGGACGTAGTCCATCTCGCGCACCGACAGGATCGAGCTGCGCAGGAGCCTGGACACGGTGGCCCAGGAGAAGATGGCCAGCGAGATGATCACCGGGGTGATGCCGCGCCCGGTGACCAGGATGATGACGACGGCACCGATCATCAGCGGGAACGCGAGGAACACGTCCGCGACGCGCATGACCAGGGTGTCGGCGAAGCCGGCGAAGTAGCCGGCGATGGCGCCGAGGGCGACACCGATCAGCACCGCGAAGAAGATCGAGGCGAGGCCGACGAACATGGCGACGCGGGTGCCGGCGATGAGGCGCGAGAACATGTCGCGGCCCAGGGCGTCGGTACCCATCCAGTGCGTGCCGTTGGGCGACGCGAGGGTGTTCTCCAGGTCCTGGGCGGCCGGGTCGTACGGGGCGAGCATGTCGCCGAAGATCGCCGTCAGGAACAGCAGGGAGATGATCACGAGACCGACGACGGCCAGCTTGTTCTGGACGTAGCGGTGACGGATCTCGCCCCACTGGCTCAGTTGCTTGGGTGCGGGTTCGGCCGTGGCCGAAGCGGACGACACGGGGTTCTCGTCCCCGATCGCCGGGCTCGTTGCGAGCTCAGACATGAGGAAATCCTCCTTGGGGGCGGTCAGCTGAGGCGGATACGCGGGTCGAGGGCCGCGTACAGCAGGTCCACGATGAGGCTGAGGACGACGAAGATCGCGACGCTGTAGGTCACGACACCGATGACGATCGGGTTGTTCTGCTGCTGAATCGCCTGAACCAGTGCCAGACCGACACCGTCCCAGTTGAAGATCGCCTCAGTGATGAGCGCACCACCGAGGAGTCCGCCGAACGAGATACCCAGGTAGGTGACCACGGGAATGGACGAGTTGCGCAGCACGTGCTTGAACAGCACGCGACGTCGCGGAAGTCCCTTGGCCACGGCCGTCTTCACGTAGTCCGCGCGCAGCACCTCGAGCATCGTGCCGCGGGTGAGGCGGGCGACGAACGCGATGTCGGTGATGGCGAGGGTGATCGCGGGAAGGACCATGCCTTCGAGCTTGTCTCCGCCGAGCTGCGGGAACCACTGCAGCTCCACGGCGAAGTACTTCATGAGCAGCATGCCGATCACGAAGGTGGGGAACCCGACGGCCATCGTTGTAAAAAATGTCGTGGCCATGTCGAGAATGCTGTATCTGTAGAGCGCGGCGATGATGCCCACGCCCATACCGAACACCGTGACGAGGCAGATGGCCAGGATGGCCAGCTTCGCCGTGTTCTGAAGCTTGGGGGCGAGGATCTCGGAAACCTCGCGGCGCTGCACGAAGTCCTCACCGAGGTCCCCGGTGGCAACCTTCGCGACGTAGTTCACGTACTGCTCGGGCAGCGACTTGTCGAGCCCGTAACGCGCCTTCAGTTCCGCGACCACTGCGGGGTCACGTGCCTTGTCGCTGCCCGCGATCGAACCCACGGGATCGCCGGGGAGAACGAACAGACACGCGAACAGAACCATGGTCGCGCCTATGAGGACTATGACCATCTGCCCGAGGCGACGGGCGACGTACCTTCCCATGTTTTGCCTCTCTACCTGGCCGCTTCTGGGAGCAGCGGCCTCCGGCCCAAGGAACGGGCCGGCTCTCGGCCTGCGGGGGTTGCCCGCGGATGTGAGGGGTGCCGAAGTGAAAACGGCCTGCCGAGCGGGGCCGCGGCCCACCGGTCACCGGCGGGCCGCGGCACTGTCGCTCCTGACGGATATACCGTCCGAACCGATTACTTCTTGAGCGAGATCTTCTCGAGGATCGGGTCCTCGCTGAAGTTGATGTCGTCCAGACCGTTGAACTTGTCCGTCGCCATCAGGCGGAACTGGGAACGGTTGAAGGTCGGGATGAGCGCCATGTCGTCCATGGCCATCTTCTCGGCCTGCTTGTAGAGAGCGATGCGCGCGGCCTCGTCCTTGGTGGCGCGGGCCGTTTCGATCAGCTTGTCGAACTCCGGGTTGTTGTAACGGACGCGGTTGTCACCGGTCACGTTGCCCTCGGCGTCCTTCGCCATCGAGGACGAGTGCAGGAGCGGGAAGAGGAAGTTCTCCGGGGTCGGGTAGTCCGCGCCCCACGCGAAGCGGTAGACGCCGGTGGCCTGGCCACTCTGCTGCTCCTTGAGCATGCCCGGGAAGTCCTTGCCGTCCAGCTTGACCTTGACGCCGAGGACGTCCTCGATCTGCTTCGCGAAGGCCTGGACCCACTCTTCGTGGCCCGCACCGGTGTTGAAGCTGAACTTGATCTCGCTACCGGGCTTCAGGCCCGCCTTCTCGGCGTGCTCCTTGGCCTTGGCGGGGTCCGGCTTGACGCAGGAGACGCACAGGTCCTTCTGGTACGCCTTCGGGAACGACGGCGGCACGATGGTGGTCGACGGGGTCTGGAAGCCCTGGAAGACACCCTTGGCGACGGCCTGGCGGTCGATCGCGTAGGAGATCGCCAGACGGGCGTCCTTGGAGGCGGTCGGCCCGTTGTCACCGATCGGCAGAATGTAGTTCATGCCGCTCGTGTCCTTGGCGAACCACTTGTTCTGCGCCTTGTACTTGGCCTCGGCGACCTTGAGCATCGGCACCGGGATGTGCGCGTAGTCGAAGGTGCCGGCCTGGAAGCCGTCGTACTCGAGCTGGTGCGCGGTCTTGTCGTTGAGCAGCGTGATCTGGACCTTGTCCAGCGAGGCCTTGGTCAGGCCGTAACCGTCGTTGCGGACCAGGTTGATCGCCTTGTTGTGCTCCCAGACGCCGTCCATCTTGAACGGACCGTTGCCGATGGGGGCCTCGCCGAACGCCTTGTCCTCTTCGCCGACCTTGGCCGACTTCGGGACCGGGCTGTAAACGGCGTGCGCCGTCTTCAGGACGAACTCGCAGTCACCCTTGGACAGGTCCACCTTGAGGGTGGTCGGGTCCGGGGTGGTGACACCGCTGAAGGTCTTGGCGGAGCCGTCCTGCAGCTGCTCGTAACCCTTGATGCCGGCGAAGTGGTACGCCACGTCGGACGCGGCGGCCTTGTGCGCGGCACGGGCCCAACCACGGGCGAACGCCTCGGCGTCCACGACCTCGCCGTTGGAGAACTTGGTGTCGGGCTTGACCTTGAAGGTCCAGGAGGTGCAAGCCTCGTCCGAGCTCGCCGACTCGGCGAGCGCCGGCTCGGCCAGGCCGTCCGGCGTGTTCGCGTACAGGCCGGTGAACAGGGCGTCGGAGACCAGGGTGCCCGTGGACTCGTGGGCACGCCCCGGGTCGATGGTGTCCGGCTCGGTGCTGCCCATCCGGAACGTGCCGCCACCGGCAGCACTTCCCTTGTCCTTCGTGTCTCCGCCACCGCAGGCGGTAGCGGCCAGGGCGACGACAACCGCGCCCACGACCCACTTGGCGCTCTTGGCACCGCGCATGGGTTTCCTCCTCATGAGTCCACTGATCGACTTGAGGGGCAAAAAAACCTCGCCGACACCCCTGACGGCGAGCGATTTCCTGCCCATAGTGTGCTCGTGAGTCGGCGCGCTCCCCACAGCGCGTGACCCATTGACCCGAGCTCAATGGAGCCATCCTCAGGGACTGCCAGGCCGTAAACCACACTTAGGTGGTCTCGTTTTCACAACATCGATCCGCGGCAGAAACCCGAAATCCGGACAAACGGATAGGAGACAGACACGTGCGAAACGGACGGTTAGCTCATCTTCCGGAGTGTCACGGTCGGTATGCGGACACCAGAACGCAATAATCCGCTTGACAAAAGCGAACAGCCCCTCCCTTCACGGACTCCGTGAAGGGAGGGGCTGCTGCATATCCGGGGTACTGCGGCCGACCGCCGACGACGGGGCCGGCCGCCCGAGCAAACCCGGACGGACGGCGCAACAGCCCTGCTGCGTACGGCCTTTACTGCTACTTGCCGGACTTGGCGCGCGACGCGGTGCGCGAGCGGTCCTTCTGGTCCAGCACGACCTTGCGGATGCGGACGGCCTCCGGGGTCACCTCGACGCACTCGTCGTCGCGGCAGAACTCCAGGGACTGCTCCAGGGAGAGCTTGCGGGGCGGAATCACGTTCTCCGTGTTGTCCGCCGAAGCCGCACGCATGTTGGTGAGCTTCTTCTCCTTGGTGATGTTCACGTCCATGTCGTCGGAGCGCGAGTTCTCGCCGACGATCATGCCCTCGTACACCTCGGTGCCGGGGTCGGTGAACAGGACGCCGCGCTCCTGCAGGTTGATCATCGCGAACGGCGTGACCGAGCCGGCGCGGTCGGCGACCAGTGAACCGTTGTTACGGGTCACCAGCGGGCCGAACCACGGCTCGTGGCCCTCGTGGATCGAGTGGGCGATGCCGGTGCCGCGCGTACCGGTCAGGAACTCGGTACGGAAGCCGATGAGGCCGCGCGACGGGACGACGAACTCCATGCGGACCCAGCCGGAGCCGTGGTTCGACATGTTGTCCATGCGGCCCTTGCGGACGCCCATGAGCTGCGTGACCGCGCCCATGTGCTCCTCGGGGACGTCGATCGTCATGCGCTCGACCGGCTCGTGGACCTTGCCGTCGATCTCCTGCGTGACGACCTGCGGCTTGCCGATGGTCAGCTCGAAGCCCTCGCGGCGCATCTGCTCGACCAGGATGGCGAGCGCGAGCTCACCGCGGCCCTGGACCTCCCAGGCGTCCGGGCGCTCGGTGTCGAGGACGCGGAGCGAGACGTTGCCGACCAGCTCGCGGTCCAGACGGTCCTTGACCTGGCGGGCGGTGACCTTGCGGTCCTTGACCGCGGACTTGGCGTCCGCGCCCTTGCCGCTGCCGCCGCGGCCGACCATCGGGGAGGTGTTCGTACCGATGGTCATGGAGATCGCCGGCTCGTCGACCGAGATCAGCGGGAGCGCGATCGGGTTCTCCGGGTCGGCCAGGGTCTCGCCGATCATGATGTCGGGGATACCGGCGACCGCGCAGATGTCACCCGGGCCCGCCACCTCGGCCGGCTTGCGGGTGAGCGCCTCGGTCATCATCAGCTCGGTGATGCGGACGTTGGACATCGAGCCGTCACGCTTGATCCACGCGACGGTCTGGCCCTTGCGCAGCTCGCCCTGCTCGACGCGGAGCAGCGCGATGCGGCCGAGGAAGTTGTCGGCGTCCAGGTTGGTGACGTGCGCCTGGAGGGGGGCCTCCTCGTCGTACACGGGGGCCGGGACGTGCTCCAGGATGGTGGAGAAGAACGGCTCCAGGCTGTCGCTGTCCGCGGGGACGGTGCCGTCCTCGGGCTTGGTCAGCGAGGCGACGCCGTCACGGCCGCAGGCGTAGACGATCGGGAACTCGATCTGGTCCTCGTCCGCGTCCAGGTCGAGGAAGAGGTCGTACGTCTCGTTGACGACCTCGTCGATCCGGGAGTCCGGACGGTCGGTCTTGTTGATGCAGAGGATGACCGGCATCTTCGCCTGCAGGGCCTTGCGCAGGACGAAGCGGGTCTGGGGCAGCGGACCCTCGGAGGCGTCCACCAGCAGAACGACGGCGTCCACCATCGACAGACCGCGCTCGACCTCACCACCGAAGTCGGCGTGGCCGGGGGTGTCGATGATGTTGATCGTGATCGGGGCCCCGCCGTCCTTGGGGTGATACTTCACCGCCGTGTTCTTGGCGAGGATCGTGATGCCCTTCTCACGCTCCAGGTCGTTCGAGTCCATCATGCGGTCGTCGAGGTGCTGGTGGGCGGCGAAGGCACCGGCCTGCTTGAGCATGGCATCGACGATGGTCGTCTTGCCATGGTCGACGTGGGCGACGATGGCGACGTTACGGATGTCGTGGCGCGTGGGCACTTCGGCGCTTCTCCCGGGATCGTGGATGGCGTCGCGTACGGCCTGGCACGCGCGCCTCGGCCGGGCGAAAACCTGCCACGGCCTTACCCCATGGTACGTCGCGTGGCGGGAACCGCCTGCCGGGGGGTCTGTCAAGGGGCCGGACGAATGAGCGCTGCCGAGTGCTGAGTGGGGTGCCCCGGCCGCCCATCCAGCCGGTAATCATGCGGGTCAACGGCCGGGTCAATGGGTATGGCACGACCTTGCCCGCCGGAGATCCGGCGGGCAAGGGACTTGAGTCACATCTGAGCTTGCCACCCCCGGGTCAACCTGACAGGCACCCCTTTGTCATCACTTCTTCGCCCACGCTACTTCTTCGTGTCCTTGGCCGTCGGCGGCTTCTTCCAGCCGATGTCCTGGTAGCGGGGGGTGCCGAGGCCGAAGGCGCCGGCGTTGGCCAGGCCCGGCTTGACGGCCACCAGCTCCGGGCGCTGGTAGAGGGGGATGGAGCCGGCGGCGGCCCAGATCCGGGCGTCCGCCTTGCGGAGCAGCTCGCGGGACTGTTCCTCGTCCAGCTCGCCGACCGCCTGGTCGAAGAGCTGGTCGATGTGGTCGGTGCCGACCCGTGTGTAGTTCTGTTCGACGAGGAGCGAGCCGTCCGCGGCCGGCTCCGGCTTGGCGAAGATGGGCCGGGCGTCGGTCGCCGGGTAGGCGGTCGCGGGCCAGGAGTAGAGGGCCAGGTCGTACTGGCCCGAGGCGATGTGGTCCTTGAAGAAGCTGTCGTCGGTCACCTTGGTCGTCTCGGTGTTCACGCCGAGCTTCCGCAGCATCTGGGCGATCCGCTCGCCGACCGTGCGCAGGGACTCCGAGCCGGGGCCGGCCGGGAGGACGAAGCGCAGGGTGAGCACCTTGCCGTCCTTGGCGAGCATGGCGCCGGAGGTGCGGGTGGCCTGCTTGGCCGGGGCCGGGGAGCTGGCGGGGTCCGCCGCGTCGCCGTCGCGGGCCGCGCTGCGCTTCCCGTCGTCGACGGGCACCACCCGGGCGGCCTGGGCGAGGAGGGAGGCCTCCTGCTGGG
>NZ_JARAYQ010000017.1:0-65468 GCF_033794505.1 Streptomyces sp. MB09-01
GTCAGGTTCCCCGCGGGGCCTGCGCCAATAGGCCCCGGGTCCTGACCTGATCGAACCGGGACTCCGCCCCGAACCCCCTGCCGCGCCACGCGCCCGCGCCTCAAACGCCGGCGAATCCAGCCCCGCCGGCGTGTGAGGCGCGGGGTCCGGGGCGGAGCCCCGGGAGGCTCGGGCGGAGCCCGGGCGCGGCCCGGCACCCCGGCGGCGGCATCGGCACGCCGCAGGCGGTGGCCGCGTGAGCCCGCAGGAGCCGCCCCGGCGGCGGGTGCCGGGACCGGCCAGGCCGGCCCGCCCGGGCGACCGGGCCCGGGCCACCGCCCGACCGGCCTCCCGCCCGACGACCCGCCGGCCCGCGCCGGCCACACGGCCCCACACCATCCGGCTCGGCAGCCCCCGCCCCCGGCTCCGCCTCGTCAGCGTGGGCCTGACCCTCGTCATGCTCGCCTTCGTCGTCCGGCTGCTCCAGGTGCAGGCCGTCGACGCCTCGACCTTCTCCGCCGAGGCCTCCAAGAACCGCTACACCAGCGTCAAGCTGGCCGCCGAGCGCGGGGAGATCACCGACCGCCGCGGCGTGGCCCTCGCCACCAGCGTCGACGCGTACGACATCACCGCCGACCCGAAGATGTTCACCCCGCAGGAGAGCAAGGCCCCCGACGCCCCCGCGCAGGCCGCCGCCCTCCTCGCGCCCATCCTCGGCAAGGACGCCAAGGAGCTCACCGCCAAGCTGAGCACCAGGAACAGCCGGTACGTGATCCTCGCCCAGCGCCAGACCCCCCAGGTCTGGAACCAGATCAAGGACCTCCAGCGGGTCTTCCGGGACAAGGCGGCGGCCGACAAGAAGAACAACGGCCCCGGCGCCAACGTCCTCGCCGGCGTGTTCAAGGAGGACAGCAGCAAGCGCGTGTACCCGAACGGCGACCTCGCCGCCGGGATACTGGGTTACGTCAACGCCGACGGCAAGGGCGGCGGCGGCCTGGAGTCCTCCCTCGACAAGAAGCTGTCCGGCAAGGACGGCGAGATCACGTACGCCCAGTCCGGCGGCCGCAAGGTCCCCACGGCCGGCTCCAGCGAGAAGCCTGCCGTCCCCGGCGAGGACATCGCGCTGACCATCGACCGGGACATCCAGTGGGCGGCCCAGAGCGCGATCGCCGAGCAGGTCCAGAAGTCCGAGGCCGACCGCGGCTACGTCATCGTCCAGGACACCCGCACCGGCGAGGTGCTGGCCATGGCCAACGCCCCCGGCTTCGACCCCAACGACCTGAGCAGGGCCAGCTCGGCCGGCATGGGCAACGCCGCCCTCCAGGACGTGTACGAGCCCGGCTCCACCGCCAAGGTGATGTCGATGGCCGCCGTGCTGGAGGAGAAGAAGGCCACCCCGGAGACCCGCGTCGAGGTCCCCAACCGGCTGCACCGCGGCGACCGGCTGTTCAAGGACGACATCGACCACCCGACCTGGTACCTGACCCTCAACGGGGTCCTCGCCAAGTCCTCCAACATCGGCACGATCCTGGCCACCGGCCAGCTCGGACCCACCCAGCCCGAGTCCAACAAGGTCCTGCACTCCTACCTGACCAAGTTCGGCATCGGCCGGCCCACCGGGCTGGACTACCCCGGCGAGTCCCGCGGCATCCTCGCCGAGCCCAAGGACTGGTCCACCTCCCAGCAGTACACGATTCCTTTCGGCCAGGGCCTGTCCCTCAACGCCATGCAGGCGGCCTCCGTGTACTCGACCATCGCCAACGACGGGGTCCGGATCGAGCCGACCCTGGTGCGCGGCACCAAGGGCCCCGACGGCCGCTTCACCCCGGCCCCGGCCCCCGAGCAGCACCGCGTGATCAGCTCGGAGACCGCCAAGACCCTCGCCGCGATGCTCGAATCCGTCGTCGACGACCAGGAGGGCACCGGCACCAAGGCGAAGATCCCCGGCTACCGGGTCGGCGGCAAGACCGGCACCTCCAACCGGGTGGATCCGGCCACCGGCCGCTACAAGGGCTACACGGCCTCCTTCGCCGGCTTCGCACCCGCGGACAACCCGCGGATCACCGTCTACTGCGCCATCCAGAACCCCACGAAGGGCAGCTACTTCGGCGGCCAGATCTGCGGCCCCATCTACAAGAAGGTCATGGAGTTCGCCCTCAAGACCCTCCAGGTCGCCCCCACGGGAACCGCCCCCGCCGGGCTGCCGGTCACCTACGAACCCGGCCCGCAGCCCGCCCCGCAGCCCAGTCCGCAGCCCGGTCCGTGACCCACAGCCCGGTCGGCCCGCCAGAAAAGCGTGAGGCACCATCAGTGACAACGATCACCCCGAAACCCGGGAACCAGCCGGTTGCCGACGCCGAGGCCGGGCCCTCGCTTCGCGACCGGCCCGCCGCGCCCGGTACGCTCACCGCCGTGCCCCACGCTGATCAGCCCAGAACGACCCGGAAAGACTCCCCGGCAACGCCGCCGGGAGCGCCCAGGCCCCTGTCCGCCCGCCCGACCCCTCTGGGCGAGCTGGCCACCCTGCTGGGCATCCCGGCGCCCGCCGCGGCGCAGATCACCGGGATCACGCACGACTCCCGTGCGGTCCGTCCCGGAGACCTGTACGCGGCCCTGCCGGGAGCCAGGACCCACGGCGCCGACTTCGCCGCCCAGGCCGCCGGCCTCGGTGCCGCCGCCGTGCTGACCGACCCCGCGGGGTCGGATCGCGCCGCGGCGACCGGCCTGCCGGTCCTCGCGGTCGACGACCCGCGCGGCCGGATGGGCGAGCTCGCCGCCGCGATCTACGGCCGCCCCGGCGACGACCTGCTCCAGATCGGCATCACCGGAACCTCCGGCAAGACCACGACGGCGTACCTCGTCGAAGGCGGTCTGCGCGCGGGCGGCCGCAGCACCGGACTGGTCGGCACCGTCGAGATGCGCATCGGCGACGAGCGCATCAAGTCCGAGCGGACCACCCCCGAGGCCACCGACCTCCAGGCCCTCTTCGCGGTCATGCGCGAACGCGGCGTCGAGGCCGTGGCGATGGAGGTCTCCAGCCACGCCCTGGTGCTCGGCCGCGTCGACGGCTGCGTCTTCGACGTCGCCGTCTTCAACAACCTGAGCCCCGAGCACATGGAGTTCCACTCCGACATGGAGGACTACTTCCAGGCGAAGGCCGGGCTCTTCACGCCCCGCCGCGCCCGCCTGGGCGTGGTCAACCTTGACGACGAGTACGGCCGCCGCCTGGCCAAGGAGGCGACGGTCCCGGTCGTCACCTTCTCCGCCGCCGGCGACCCGGCCGCCGACTGGCGCGCCGAGGACGTGGTCTTCGGGGCGGCGAGCTCCACCCTGACCCTGCTGGGCCCCGAAGGACAGCGCGTGCGGGCCGCCGCGCCGCTGCCCGGCCCGTTCAACGTGGCCAACACCGTCGCCGCGATCGTCACCCTCGCCGCCGCCGGCCTCGACCCGCAGACCGCCGCCGACGGCGTCGCCGCGGTCCCCGGAGTTCCCGGCCGGCTGGAGCGGGTGGACGCGGGACAGCCGTACCTCGCCGTCGTCGACTACGCGCACAAGACGGACGCCGTGGAATCGGTCCTGCGCGCGCTGCGCGAGGTCACCGAGGGCAAGCTGCACATCGTCCTCGGCTGCGGCGGCGACCGCGACACCACCAAGCGCGCCCCGATGGGCGCCGCGGCCGCACGGTACGCCGACGTGGCCGTCCTGACCTCCGACAACCCCCGCTCCGAGGACCCGCTCGCGATCCTTGCCGCGATGTTCGAAGGCGCCGTGTCCGTGCCGCCCGCCGAGCGGGGCACCGTCCTGGTCGACGCCGACCGGGCGGCGGCCATCGCCGCCGCCGTCGCGCGCGCCCGGCCCGGCGACACCGTGCTGGTGGCGGGCAAGGGCCACGAGCAGGGCCAGGACACCGCCGGTGTCGTACGCCCCTTCGACGACCGCACCGTGCTCCACGCCGCGATCGAGCACCAGGCCGTGCTCGACCAGGCCGTTCAGGTCCGACAGGCCGAGGTGAACCAGTGATCGCCCTTTCCCTCGCCGAGATCGCCGACATCACCGGCGGGCGGCCCCACGACATACCGGATCCGTCCGTACAGGTCACCGGTCCCGTGGTCTACGACTCCCGCGAAGTGCGGCCGGGCAGCCTGTTCGCAGCCTTCGTCGGCGAGCGCGTCGACGGCCACGACTACGCCGGACGCGCGCTGGAGGCCGGCGCCGTGGCGGTCCTCGCGACCCGCCCCGTGGGCGTCCCGGCGATCGTCGTCCCCGACGTGGTGGCCGCCCTCGGGGCGCTCGCCCGGGCCGTCGTCGCCCGCCTGGGCACCGACGTCGTCGCCCTCACCGGCTCCGCCGGCAAGACCTCCACCAAGGACCTCATCGCGCAGGTGCTGCAGCACCACGCGCCGACCGTGTGGACCCCCGGGAACCTCAACAACGAGATCGGCCTGCCGATCACGACGCTGCGCGTCACCGAGGAGACGCAGCACCTGGTGCTGGAGATGGGCGCCCGCGGCATCGGCCACATCCGCTACCTCACCGGGCTGACGCCCCCGCGGATCGGCCTGGTCCTCAACGTCGGCACCGCGCACATCGGCGAGTTCGGCGGCCGCGAGCAGATCGCACAGGCCAAGGGGGAGCTGGTCGAGGCGCTGCCCGCCGAGGCGGAGGGCGGTGTCGCCGTCCTCAACGCCGATGACCTGCTGGTTCGTGCCATGGCCGGGCGCACGAAGGCCCGTACGGTGCTGTTCGGCGAGGCCGAGGACGCCGAAATCCGGGCCACCGAAGTACGCATGACGGACAGGGGACAGGCTTCCTTCACATTGCGAACACCGACCGGGTGCAGCGACGTGACCTTGCGGCTGTACGGTGAGCACCACGTGTCGAACGCGCTCGCCGCGGCCGCCGTTGCCCATGTACTGGGCATGTCCGCCCCGGAGATCGCCACGGCGCTCTCCGGGGCGGGCACGCTGTCCCGGTGGCGGATGGAGGTCACCGAGCGCGCGGACGGTGTGACGATCGTCAACGACGCCTACAACGCGAATCCCGAGTCCATGCGGGCCGCACTGCGCGCACTCGCTGCGATGGGCGGTGCCGGCAGGGCGAACGGGGGACGCACGTGGGCGGTGCTCGGCCCGATGGCCGAGCTCGGGGACGATGCGCTCGCCGAGCACGACGCGGTCGGGCGACTTGTCGTCCGGCTCAACGTGAGCAAGCTCGTCGCAGTCGGGGGCAGGGAAGCCTCCTGGCTGCAACTGGGCGCATATAACGAGGGTTCGTGGGGTGAGGAGTCGGTGCTCGTGTCCGACGCGCAGGCGGCGGTCGACCTGTTGCGCAGTGAACTGCGCCCGGGTGACGTCGTGCTGGTGAAGGCTTCCAGGTCGGCCGGTCTGGAGCGGGTGGCCCAGGCCCTGCTCGAGGGCACTGTCGAGGGCGAGGTCGCCGGCCGATGAGGCAGATCCTGTTCGCCGGTGTCATCGGCATGTTCCTCACCGTTGTCGGCACCCCGCTGCTGATCAAGCTGCTGGCCCGGAAGGGCTACGGCCAGTTCATCCGCGACGACGGCCCGCGCGGCCACGCGGGGAAGAAGGGCACGCCCACCATGGGCGGTATCTCCTTCATCCTGGCCACGCTCGTCGCGTACGCCCTGACGAAGGTCATCACCGGTGAGGCGGTGAGCTTCTCGGGCCTGCTCGTGCTCTTCCTGATGGCGGGCATGGGTCTGGTCGGCTACCTGGACGACTACATCAAGATCGTCAAGCGGCGCTCGCTCGGTCTGCGGGCCAAGGCCAAGATGTCCGGCCAGCTGATCGTCGGCATCGCCTTCGCGGTGCTCGCGCTCCAGTTCAAGGACTCGCGGGGGCTGACCCCCGCCTCCACCAAGCTGTCGTTCGTGACGGACTTCGGCTGGTCGATCGGCCCGGTGCTGTTCGTCGTCTGGGCGCTGTTCATGATCCTGGCGATGTCCAACGGCGTGAACCTCACCGACGGTCTGGACGGTCTCGCGACCGGCGCCGCCGTGATGGTCTTCGGCGCCTACACCTTCATCGGCGTCTGGCAGTTCCAGGAGTCCTGCGTGAACGCGCAGACCCTGCCCAGCCCGAACGCCTGCTTCGAGGTGCGCGACCCGCTCGACCTCGCCGTGGTCGCCTCCGCCCTGATGGGCGCCTGCTTCGGCTTCCTGTGGTGGAACACCTCGCCCGCCAAGATCTTCATGGGTGACACCGGCTCGCTGGCCCTCGGCGGCGCGCTCGCCGGTCTCGCGATCTGCTCCCGCACGGAGTTCCTGATCGCCCTGCTCGGCGGCCTCTTCGTCCTCATCACCATGTCGGTCGTCATCCAGGTCGGCTCCTTCAAGATGACCGGGAAGCGCGTCTTCCGGATGGCCCCGCTGCAGCACCACTTCGAACTCAAGGGGTGGTCCGAAGTCCTCGTGGTGGTCCGCTTCTGGATCATCCAGGGCATGTGCGTGATCGTGGGTCTCGGTCTCTTCTACGCGGGATGGGCAGCCGACAAGTGACCTCCTGGCAGGGCAAGAACATCACCGTGGCCGGTCTCGGTGTGAGCGGCATCAGTGCCGCCCGCGCCCTGGCCGGCCTCGGCGCCGTCGTGACCGTCGTCGACGGCGGTGACGGTGAGGGCCACCGCGCCCGCGCCGCCGAACTGGGCGAGCTGGGGATCTCCGTACGCCTCGCCGACGCCGAGACCCTCCCCGAGGGCACCGAGCTGGTCGTCACCTCTCCCGGCTGGAAGCCCGACAGCCCGCTGTTCGCGGCCGCCGCCGCCGCAGGGGTGGACGTGGTCGGGGACGTGGAGATCGCCTGGCTGCTGCGCGGTGAGAACGCCGCGCCCTGGCTCGCCATCACCGGTACGAACGGCAAGACCACCACCACCCAGATGCTCGCGTCGATCCTGAAGGCCGCCGGCCTGCGGACCGCCGCCGTCGGCAACATCGGCACGCCCATCATCGACGTGGTGCTCGGCGAGCAGGAGTACGACGTGCTCGCCGTCGAACTCTCCAGCTACCAGCTGCACTGGGCGCCCTCGCTGCGCGTCCACTCCGGCGCTGTCCTCAACCTGGCCCCGGACCACCTCGACTGGCACGGCTCGATGGCGGCGTACGCCGCCGACAAGGGCCGGATCTACGAGGGCAACACGGTGGCCTGCGTCTACAACGTCGCCGACAAGGCCACCGAGGACCTGGTGGTCGCGGCCGACGTCGAAGAGGGCTGCCGGGCGATCGGCTTCACCCTCGGCGCCCCCGGCCCCTCCATGCTCGGCGTCGTCGACGGCATCCTCGTCGACCGCGCCTTCGTGGAGAACCGGCAGAAGAACGCCCAGGAGCTCGCCGAAGTCAAGGACGTCAATCCGCCGGCCCCGCACAACATCGCCAACGCGCTCGCCGCCGCGGCCCTGGCCCGCGCCTTCGGCGTGGAGCCGCGCGCGGTCCGCGACGGGCTGCGCAACTTCCGCCCCGACGCCCACCGGGTCGCGCACGTGGACGAGGTCGCCGGGGTCACGTACGTCGACGACTCCAAGGCCACCAACACGCACGCGGCCGAGGCCTCGCTGGCCGCCTTCGAGCCGGTCGTGTGGATCGCCGGCGGTCTCGCCAAGGGCGCGACCTTCGACGAGCTCGTGCAGAAGTCGGCCGGGCGGCTGCGCGGTGCGGTGCTGATCGGCGCCGACCGGGCGCTGATCGCCGAGGCGCTGGCGCGACACGCCCCCGAGGTCCCGGTCGTCGACCTCGACCGGACCGACACTGGGGCGATGCTCGCAGCGGTCCGGGAGGCGGCCGCGCTCGCCGAGCCCGGCGACACGGTCCTGCTGGCACCTGCCTGTGCCTCGATGGACATGTTCGCGAACTACAACAAGCGTGGGGACGCGTTCGCCGACGCAGTGCGCGAACTGGCCGCCGAGAGCGCTGCGGACACGGTCTAGGCCGGGGCTCCGGGGCAGGTTCCCTCCGGCCGGCTGCTCGCCTCGTACGAGTGGAGGGGAAGATCACAGATGCCGGCCAAGCAGATGCTGCCGGGGCGGCGGCCGTCCGCCGTGAAGGCGCAGGGCCGCAAACGGCCCCTGGTGCGCGTGAAGCGGCCCGCGGGGCGCGGGCCGCTGGTCGGGCTGCGGCGCACGCAGCGGCAGTTGCGGAAGGCCTGGGACCGCCCGCTCACTGCCTATTACCTGATTTTCGGCAGTTCGCTGCTCATCACCGTGCTCGGCCTGGTGATGGTGTACTCGGCCTCCATGATCAAGGCCCTCCAGCTCGGCCTCGGCGACGCGTACTTCTTCAAGAAGCAGTTCCTGGCGGCGCTCATCGGCACCGCACTGATGCTGGTCGCCTCCCGGATGCCGGTCAAGCTGCACCGGGCGCTGTCCTACCCGGTGCTCGCCGGCACGCTCTTCCTGATGGTGCTGGTCCAGGTTCCCGGGATAGGGGTCTCGATCAACGGCAACCAGAATTGGATCAGCCTTGGTGGTCCGTTCATGTTGCAGCCCAGTGAGTTCGGCAAGCTGGCACTGATCCTGTGGGGCGCCGACCTGTTGGCGCGCAAGGGCGACAAGGGGCTGCTGAGCCAGTGGAAGCACCTGCTGGTGCCGCTGGTCCCGGTGGCCTTCCTGCTGCTCGGTCTGATCATGCTGGGCGGGGACATGGGCACCGCGATGATCCTCGGTGCCATCCTGTTCGGTCTGCTCTGGCTGGCGGGCGCCCCGACCCGGCTGTTCGTCGGAGTGCTGACCTTCACGGGTGCGATCGTCGCACTGCTGATCAAGACCAGTCCGCACCGGATGGACCGGCTGGAATGCCTCGGCGCGACAGATCCGGGCAAGAACGACCTTTGCTGGCAGGCCGTCCACGGGATCTACGCCCTCGCTTCGGGCGGATGGTTCGGTTCCGGGCTGGGTGCAAGTGTGGAAAAATGGGGGCAACTACCCGAAGCCCACACCGACTTCATCTTCGCCATCACCGGGGAGGAACTGGGTCTCGCGGGGACGCTGTCGGTGCTCGCCCTGTTCGCGGCTCTAGGCTATGCGGGTATCCGCGTGGCCGGACGCACGGAGGATTCCTTCGTACGGTTTGCCGCGGGAGGCGTGACCACCTGGATCACGGCCCAGGCCGTGATCAACATCGGTGCGGTGCTCGGCCTGCTGCCGATCGCCGGAGTCCCGCTCCCGCTGTTCTCCTACGGAGGGTCAGCCCTGCTGCCGACCATGTTCGCGGTCGGACTGCTCATCGCCTTCGCGCGTGAGGAGCCGGCGGCGCGCGCGGCCCTCGCGATGCGACAGCCGAAGACCGGCTGGTGGCGGACCGGGGTGAGATGGAAGTCGATGAGACGGCGCGTCAAGAAGCGTCCGTCCGGAGAGCGGTGAATTTCGGTGCATGTCGTACTCGCCGGTGGGGGGACCGCCGGCCACATCGAGCCGGCGCTCGCCCTCGCGGACGCCCTGCGCAGGCAGGACCCTTCAGTGGGCATCACCGCCCTCGGCACCGAGCGCGGACTGGAAACCCGCCTGGTGCCGGAGCGCGGCTACGAACTCGGGCTGATCCCCGCCGTGCCCCTGCCCCGCAAGCCGACCCCGGAGCTGATCACCGTCCCCGGACGGCTGCGCGGCACCATCAAGGCCGCGGAGGAGATCCTCATCCGCACCAAGGCCGACTGCGTCGTCGGCTTCGGCGGCTACGTGGCCCTGCCCGGCTACCTCGCGGCCAAGCGGCTCGGGGTGCCGATCATCGTCCACGAGGCCAATGCCCGGCCCGGACTGGCCAACAAGATCGGCTCCCGGTACGCGCACGCCGTCGCGGTCTCCACCCCCGACAGCAAGCTGCGCGGCGCCCGCTACGTGGGCATCCCGCTGCGCCGCTCCATCTCCACCCTCGACCGGGCCGCGGTGCGCCCGGAGGCGCGCGCGGCCTTCGGCCTGGACCCCAACCTGCCGACCCTGCTGGTCTCGGGCGGCTCCCAGGGCGCCCGCCGCCTCAACGAGGTCATCCAGCAGGTCGCGCCGACCCTGCAGCGCTCCGGTGTCCAGATCCTGCACGCCGTCGGCCCGAAGAACGAACTGCCGCGTGTCGACAACATGCCCGGGATGCCGCCGTATGTGCCGGTACCGTACGTGGACCGGATGGATCTCGCGTACGCCGCCGCCGACATGATGCTGTGCCGCGCGGGTGCGATGACCGTCGCCGAACTCTCCGCCGTCGGGCTCCCGGCCGCCTACGTCCCGTTGCCGATCGGCAACGGCGAACAGCGGCTCAACGCCCAGCCGGTGGTCAAGGCCGGCGGCGGCCTCCTCGTGGACGACGCGGAGCTGACGCCCGAGTGGGTGCTCGGCCAGGTCCTCCCGGTGCTGTCCGACCCGCACCGCCTGTACGAGATGTCCCGCGCCGCCGGTGAGTTCGGCCGACGGGACGCCGACGAGCTGCTGGTCGGCATGGTGTACGAGGCGATCGCAGCCCACAGGAACCGCTGACGCGGGGCCCAGACGCAGGAGGCACAGGAGTGGCCGGAGCGACGACCGCACAGCGCGGGACCCCAGGTCCCGACGGGTCCGGCCGGCCCGCCCGCAAGGGCGCCGGCTCTCCCCGGCCACCCAAGGCCCCCAAGTCCGGCACGTCCTCGAAGGGATCCGGCCCGCAGGGTCCCGGCGCACGCCTGCGCCGGGGCCCCGTGCTGGCCTCCCTGGCCGCCGCGGTGCTCCTCGTCGCGGGCGGGACCTGGGTGCTCTACGGCTCCTCCTGGCTCCGCGTCGAGAAGGTCACGGCGAGCGGCACGGCGGTGCTCACCCCCGGGCAGGTCCTCTCGGCCGCGGCCGTGCCCGTCGGCGCGCCCCTGGTGAGCGTGGACACCGACGAGATCGAGAGCCGCGTCCGCGGCCGGCTGCCCCGCATCGATTCGGTCGATGTGGTGCGGGCCTGGCCGCATGGAATCGGGCTGAAAGTGACGGAACGCAAACCCGTCCTGCTCATCAAAAAGGGCGCCGACTTCGTCGAAGTGGACGCTTCGGGTGTGCGATTCGACACGGTTCCGAAAGCGCCCGCGGGCGTTCCGGTCCTGGAATTGAACGCCGCACGATCGCCGAGCGCCCGCCGCTTCGACGAGGAACGCCTCCTGCACGAGGCCGTTCTCGTCGCCGGCGCCCTCCCGGAACCGGTCGCCAAGGAAACCGTGCAGGTCAAGGTGGGTTCCTACGATTCGGTGGTCCTGGAGCTGACCGGGGGCCGGTCCGTGACGTGGGGGAGCGGTGAACAGAGCGAGGCGAAGGGGCGTGCGCTGACCGCTTTGCTGAAAGCCGCGCCCGAGGCCGTTCACTTCGACGTGAGCGTCCCCACCGCCCCTGCGGTGTCCGGGAGTTGACTCCCGGTCGAACAACGACGCACCCTGGTTGGCCAGCGATACGGGTGATCACATAGGGTGAAAAGAAAAACGGGAGGTTCGGCGTGTTCGTTGAACACGCGCTACTTGTCGACTTAGTGTCCTGTTCGGAAGAGTCCAAGGAACAGGCACACCCCTAACCCTAAACTTCAGGGTGAGGGTTCGGGTCGGCGCGTTCGGACCGTCCCTATTTCGGCATCAGTCGTCGCAACGCAGGCCCGCGAGGCGGCGACACGTAACTCGAGGCGAGAGGCCTTCGACGTGGCAGCACCGCAGAACTACCTCGCAGTCATCAAGGTCATCGGTGTCGGCGGCGGTGGTGTCAATGCCATCAACCGAATGATCGAGGTCGGTCTCAAGGGCGTCGAGTTCATCGCCATCAACACGGACGCCCAGGCGCTGTTGATGAGCGACGCCGACGTCAAGCTCGACGTCGGCCGTGAACTCACCCGGGGCCTCGGCGCCGGCGCCAACCCGGCCGTCGGCCGCAAGGCGGCAGAGGACCACCGCGAGGAGATCGAGGAGGTCCTCAAGGGGGCCGACATGGTCTTCGTCACCGCGGGTGAAGGCGGCGGCACCGGCACCGGCGGCGCACCCGTCGTCGCCAACATCGCGCGCTCGCTGGGCGCCCTGACGATCGGTGTGGTCACCCGGCCGTTCACCTTCGAGGGCCGGCGCCGCGCGAACCAGGCGGAGGACGGCATCGCCGAGCTCCGCGAAGAGGTCGACACCCTCATCGTCATCCCCAACGACCGACTGCTGTCCATCTCGGACCGTCAGGTCAGCGTGCTCGACGCCTTCAAGTCGGCCGACCAGGTCCTGCTCTCGGGCGTCCAGGGCATCACCGACCTCATCACCACCCCGGGTCTGATCAACCTCGACTTCGCCGACGTCAAGTCCGTGATGTCCGAGGCCGGCTCGGCCCTGATGGGCATCGGCTCGGCCCGCGGCGACGACCGCGCGGTGGCCGCGGCCGAGATGGCGATCTCCTCGCCGCTGCTGGAGGCGTCCATCGACGGCGCCCGAGGCGTGCTGCTCTCCATCTCCGGCGGCTCGGACCTCGGTCTCTTCGAGATCAACGAGGCCGCGCAGCTGGTGAGCGAGGCCGCGCACCCCGAGGCGAACATCATCTTCGGTGCGGTCATCGACGACGCGCTCGGCGACGAGGTACGGGTCACCGTCATCGCGGCCGGGTTCGACGGCGGACAGCCCCCGGCCCGCCGGGACAACGTCATCGGCGCGGCGTCCACCAAGCGCGAGGAGCCGGCCCCGGCTCCGGTCCGCGCCGCCGAGCCGGCCCGCCCGGCCTTCGGCGGACTCGGCACGGTCACCCCGCGCGAGGACCCCCCGGCCCCGGTCGAGCCGGCCCCGGTCGAGGCCCAGGCCCCCGCGCCGCAGGTCCCCACGGCCCGCCCGTACCAGGACAGCCCGGCCGAGGAACTGGACGTCCCGGACTTCTTGAAGTGACACCGGAGCAGCACCACGTGGGCGGCGCCCACTTCGCCTTCACCGACCGGTGGGGCGGGGTGAGCGCCGTTCCGTACGAAGAGCTCAACCTCGGCGGCGCGGTCGGAGACGACCCGGCCGCCGTTCTCGCGAACCGGGCACTGGCCGCGAGGTCCCTGGGGCTCGCCCCGGACCGGGTGGTCTGGATGAACCAGGTGCACGGCCGCGACGTCGCCGTGGTCGACGGGCCCTGGGGCCCGGACGCTGAGGTCCCCGCGGTGGACGCCGTGGTGACCGCCCGCCGGGGGCTCGCCCTCGCGGTGCTCACCGCCGACTGCACGCCCGTCCTGCTGGCCGACCCCGTCGCCGGGGTCGCGGGGGCCGCCCACGCGGGGCGGCCCGGGCTGGTCGCCGCAGTGGTGCCCGCGGTCGTCGAGGCGATGGTCTCCCTCGGCGCCGAACCCGGGCGGATCGTCGCCCGTACCGGACCCGCGGTCTGCGGACACTGCTACGAGGTGCCCGCCGAGATGCGGGAGGCGGTGGCCGAAGTGGTGCCCGCCGCCCGGGCCGAGACCAGCTGGGGGACACCGGCCGTGGACGTGGTCGCCGGAGTGCACGCGCAGCTCGCGGAGGCGGGGGTGGTGAACAGCCGCCGCTCACCTGTCTGCACACTGGAGTCGCGGGACCACTTCTCGTACCGCCGCGACCGGGTGACCGGCCGGCTTGCCGGATATGTCTGGTTGGACTGAGGAATGACGGATCGTAAGTCGGAGCTCGCCGAGAACCTGGCGCGGGTGGAGGAGCGCATCTCGTCCGCCTGTGCGGCGGCGGGCCGGGCGCGGGGCGAGGTGACGCTCATCGTGGTCACCAAGACCTACCCCGCGAGCGACGTACGACTGCTGGCGGAGCTGGGCGTCCGTCATGTTGCGGAGAATCGTGACCAGGACGCCGCCCCCAAGGCCGCGGCCTGCGCGGATCTGCCGCTCAGCTGGCACTTCGTCGGTCAGTTGCAGACGAACAAAGTCCGTTCCGTGGCGGGATACGCGCATGTGGTGCAGTCCCTCGACCGCCCCCGGCTCGTGACCGCCCTCTCGGCCGCCGCCTCGAACGCCGGCCGGGAACTCGGCTGTCTCGTGCAGATCGCCCTCGATGCGGAATCGGGCGGGCGCGGGACCCGCGGCGGCGCGGCGCCCGGGCAGCTCGCGGAGTTGGCGGACCTCGTCGCCGCGGCGCCGGGGCTGCGGATCGACGGGCTGATGACCGTCGCTCCGCTGTCCGGCCCGTACGCGGGACGCGAACAGGCCGCTTTCGAGCGGTTGATGGAATTGTCATCCCGCATGCGCGCGGACCATCCTGCTGCCACGATGGTGTCGGCCGGGATGAGCGCAGACCTGGAACAGGCCGTGGCGGCCGGTGCGACACATGTACGCGTCGGCACTGCGGTGCTCGGCGCGAGACCCCGGCTCGGGTAACGTCGCGAAGAAAGTCGGACCACAGCAGAAAATATGGTCATTCCCGCCGATGAGCGGGCAGACCAAGTGGATCGCGGGCAGTTGGTGACATTCGTGACACGGCGGCACCTGCGACAGGGCGATCCACCACAGAGCGGAGGACTCGGAGAATGGCCGGCGCGATGCGCAAGATGGCGGTCTACCTCGGCCTCGTGGAGGACGACCGGTACGACAACCCGGGGTACGACCCCGACGACGAGTTCGAGCCCGAGCCGGAGATGGAGCGGGCTCGGGAGCGGGATCGCCGACAGCAGCCCGTGCACCAATCGCCCATTTCGGACGAACCGGTACGAGCCGTACAGCCTCCGGCGCAGCGGGAACCCATCCCAATTCCGGTGGAAAACGGACGTCCTGCGCGAATTGCCCCCGTGGCATCCATCACACCTGATCGCACCAACCTGGAGAAGAACGCCCCCGTGATCATGCCCAAGGTCGTCTCCGAGCGGGAGCCGTACCGCATCACGACGCTGCACCCCCGGACCTACAACGAGGCCCGTACCATCGGGGAACACTTCCGTGAGGGCACTCCGGTGATCATGAATCTCACGGAGATGGACGACACGGACGCGAAGCGCCTCGTGGACTTCGCCGCCGGTCTCGTCTTCGGTCTGCACGGCAGCATTGAACGCGTGACACAGAAGGTGTTCCTGCTGTCGCCTGCTAACGTCGATGTCACGGCGGAGGACAAGGCTCGCATCGCGGAGGGCGGGTTCTTCAACCAAAGCTAGACCGATCCGTCAGATACGGGACCGGGAACAGAGCGGGAAACGGGGAGAGGGAAGCGCGGGATGGGCGTCGCACTACAGGTGGTCTACATCGCGCTGATGTGCTTCCTCATCGTGCTGATCTTCCGACTGGTCATGGACTACGTGTTCCAGTTCGCACGTTCATGGGCGCCCGGCAAGGCGATGGTGGTCGTTCTGGAGGCGACCTACACTGTCACCGATCCACCGCTCAAGCTTCTTCGGCGGTTCATTCCGCCGTTGCGTCTCGGGGGCGTGGCACTCGACCTGTCCTTCTTCGTTCTGATGATCATCGTTTACATCCTCATCAGTTTCGTGAGCACCGCTGCGAGAAGCGTGTGAACGATGAGCTTCTCCGCGCGCGCGGGGACAGTCCCGATACGGTCTTGCCGACTGCCGACGACTACGTAGAGGTGAAGAAGACATGCCGCTGACTCCCGAGGACGTGCGGAACAAGCAGTTCACGACCGTCCGCCTCCGAGAAGGCTATGACGAGGACGAGGTCGATGCCTTCCTCGACGAGGTCGAGTCCGAACTGACGCGCCTGCTGCGCGAGAACGAGGACCTGCGCGCCAAGCTGGCAGCCGCCACGCGTGCCGCCGCGCAGAACCAGCAGCAGCAGGGCATGCGCAAGCCCGAACCCCAGGACCAGCGCGGCCCCGGCGCCCCCGTGCCCGCGGCCATATCCGGCCCGCCGCAGCAGCAGATGGGCCCGCCGCAGCTCCCGGGCGGCCAGCCGCAGCTGCCCCCGGGCCCCGGCGGCCAGGGCCAGCAGGGCCCCGGCCCGATGGGCGGCCCCATGGGCGGCCCCATGCAGCAGCACCCCATGGGCGGACCGCAGGGCATGGGCCAGCAGGGCATGGGCCAGCAGCAGCAGTCGATGGGCGGCCAGAACCCGCTCGGTCAGCAGATGCAGCCCATGGGGCAGCAGATGCAGCAGATGGGCCAGCAGATGCAGCCCATGGGCCAGCCCATGCAGCAGATGCAGCAGCAGCCGCAGCTCCCTCAGCAGGGCCCCGGTGGCGACAGCGCCGCCCGCGTCCTGTCGCTGGCGCAGCAGACCGCCGACCAGGCGATCGCGGAGGCCCGCTCCGAGGCCAACAAGATCGTCGGCGAGGCCCGGTCGCGCGCCGAGGGCCTGGAGCGGGACGCCCGCGCCAAGGCCGACGCGCTGGAGCGGGACGCGCAGGAGAAGCACCGCGTCGCGATGGGCTCCCTGGAGTCCGCCCGTGCCACGCTGGAGCGCAAGGTCGAGGACCTGCGGGGCTTCGAGCGTGAGTACCGTACGCGTCTGAAGTCCTACCTGGAGTCGCAGCTGCGTCAGCTGGAGACCCAGGCCGACGACTCGCTGGCCCCGCCGCGGAACCCGGCCGGTCCCGCGCTCCCGCCGTCGCCGTCGCCCTCGATGGCTCCGGCCGGCGCGATGGGGCACTCCATGGGTGGCCCCTCGATGGGCGGCCCGTCGCCCATGGGCGGTCCCTCCCCGATGGGCGCAGGCCCGTCGTACGGCGGCCAGCAGCAGATGTCCCCGGCGATGACCCAGCCGATGGCTCCGGTGCGGCCGGCTGCGCCGCAGCCGATGCAGGCGCCGTCGCCGATGCGGGGCTTCCTGATCGACGAGGACGACAACTAAGCGCCGCCGCCGTTTCTGCGGTCGGCAGCCGCTCTACGGGCCGGGCCCGAGGTTCCACGGAACCTCGGGCCCGGCCCGTTTTTGCGTGCCCGGGGGCGGCGCCGTTCCCGGGCCCAGCCCCCGGACCCGCGGGCGCGGAGCGCCGTGTAGGGAGCCGCGCCGGCGATCGAGGCGGGAACGGTGGAAGGGCGGGTAGGGGACAGCAAAGAGGCCCGTACCGCCCAGCGAGGGGGGTACGGGCCTCTTCGGCCGCTACGCCTTGCGGAGGCGGAAGGTCAGGGACAGGGGCTCGTCCGTGAAGGGGTCGCCGTAGGCGGCGTCGGCGTCGCCCGACGCGAAGTCCGTGGCGAGGACCTCGTCCGCGATGAGCCCGGCGTGGTCCGTCAGGGCCGTCACGACCTCCGGGTCCGCGGAGGACCACCGCAGGGCGATGCGGTCCGCCACGTCCAGGCCCGAGTTCTTCCGGGCCTCCTGGATCAGCCGGATCGCGTCACGCGCCAGACCCGCCAGCCGCAGCTCCGGAGTGATCTCCAGGTCCAGGGCCACCGTGGCGCCCGAGTCGGACGCCACCGACCAGCCCTCGCGCGGGGTCTCCGTGATGATGACCTCCTCCGGGGAGAGGGTCACGTCCTCGCCGCCCACCGAGACGACCGCGGAGCCCGAACGCAGGGCCAGGGACAGCGCCGCCGCGTCGGCCGCGGCCACCGCCTTGGCGACGTCCTGCACGCCCTTGCCGAAGCGCTTGCCCAGGGCCCGGAAGTTGGCCTTCGCCGTGGTGTCGACCAGCGAGCCGCCGACCTCCGAGAGGGAGGCCAGGGAGGAGACGTTCAGCTCCTCCGTGATCTGGGACCGGAGCTCCGGCGACAGCGCGTCGAAGCCGACCGCGCCGACCAGCGCCCGCGACAGCGGCTGGCGGGTCTTCACGCCCGACTCGGCGCGCGTCGCGCGGCCCAGCTCGACCAGGCGGCGGACCAGCTGCATCTGCTGGGACAGGGTCCGGTCCACCTGGGCGGAGTCCGCCTCCGGCCACGCCGACAGGTGCACCGACTCCGGGGCGTCCGGGGTGACCGGGACGATCATGTCCTGCCAGACCCGCTCGGTGATGAACGGGGTGAGCGGGGCCATGAGGCGGGTGACGGTCTCGACGACCTCGTGGAGGGTGCGCAGCGCGGCCTTGTCGCCCTGCCAGAAGCGGCGGCGCGAGCGGCGGACGTACCAGTTCGACAGGTCGTCCACGAAGGCGGACAGCAGCTTTCCGGCGCGCTGGGTGTCGTACGCCTCCATCGCGTCCGTGACCTCGGTGACGAGGGTGTGGAGCTCGGAGAGGAGCCAGCGGTCGAGGACCGTGCGGTCCGCCGGGGCCGGGTCGACCGCGGAGGGCGCCCAGTTCGACGTACGGGCGTACAGGGCCTGGAAGGCGACCGTGTTCCAGTACGTGAGGAGGGTCTTGCGGACCACCTCCTGGATCGTGCCGTGGCCGACGCGCCGCGCCGCCCACGGGGAGCCGCCGGCCGCCATGAACCAGCGGACCGCGTCCGCGCCGTGCTGATCCATGAGCGGGATCGGCTGGAGGATGTTGCCCAGGTGCTTGGACATCTTGCGGCCGTCCTCGGCGAGGATGTGGCCGAGGCAGACCACGTTCTCGTAGGAGGACTTGTCGAAGACGAGGGTGCCGACCGCCATCATCGTGTAGAACCAGCCGCGGGTCTGGTCGATGGCCTCCGAGATGAACTGCGCCGGGTAGCGCTTCTCGAAGATCTCCTTGTTCTTGTACGGGTAGCCCCACTGCGCGAACGGCATCGAGCCCGAGTCGTACCAGGCGTCGATGACCTCCGGCACGCGGACCGCCTCGAGGGAGCAGCCCTCGGCGGTGCAGGTGAAGGTCACGTCGTCGATGTACGGGCGGTGCGGGTCCAGGGCGGACTGGTCCTGCCCGGACAGCTCGGTCAGCTCCGCGCGCGAGCCGACGCAGGTGAGGTGGTTCTCCTCACAGCGCCAGATCGGCAGCGGGGTGCCCCAGTAGCGGTTGCGGGAGAGCGCCCAGTCGATGTTGTTGTTCAGCCAGTCGCCGAAGCGGCCCTGCTTGACCGAGTCCGGGAACCAGTTCGTCTTCTCGTTCTCCCGCAGCATCGCGTCCTTGACCGCGGTGGTGCGGATGTACCAGGACGGCTGCGCGTAGTAGAGCAGGGCCGTGTGGCAGCGCCAGCAGTGCGGGTAGCTGTGCTCGTAGGCGATGTGCTTGAAGAGCAGGCCGCGCGCGTCGAGGTCGGCCGTCAGCTTCTCGTCGGCCTTCTTGAAGAAGACTCCGCCGACCAGCGGGACCTCCTCCTCGAAGGTGCCGTCGGGGCGGACCGGGTTCACTACGGGCAGGCCGTACGCGCGGCAGACCGCGAGGTCGTCGGCGCCGAAGGCGGGGGACTGGTGGACCAGACCGGTGCCGTCCTCGGTCGTGACGTACTCGGCGTTCACGACGTAGTGGGCCTCGGCCGGGAACTCGACGAGGGAGAACGGGCGCTCGTACGTCCAGCGCTCCATCTCCTTGCCCGTGAAGGACTCGCCGGTGGCCTCCCAGCCCTCGCCGAGGGCCTTCTCCAGCAGCGGCCGGGCCACGACCAGCTTCTCTTCGCCGTCGGTCGCGACGACGTACGTGACGTCGGGGTGCGCGGCGACGGCCGTGTTCGAGACCAGGGTCCAGGGGGTCGTCGTCCAGACGAGGAGGGCGGCCTCGCCCGCGAGGGGGCCGGAGGTCAGCGGGAAGCGGACGAAGACGGACGGGTCGACGACCGTCTCGTAGCCCTGGGCCAGCTCGTGGTCGGAGAGGCCGGTGCCGCAGCGCGGGCACCAGGGGGCGACGCGGTGGTCCTGGGTGAGCAGGCCCTTGTTGAAGATCTCCTTCAGCGACCACCACACGGACTCGACGTACTCGGGGTCCATGGTCCGGTAGGCGTCGTCCAGGTCGACCCAGTAGCCCATGCGCGTCGTGAGCTCGGCGAACGCGTCGGTGTGGCGGGTCACGGACTCGCGGCACTTGGCGTTGAACTCGGCGATGCCGTACGCCTCGATGTCCTGCTTGCCGTTGAAGCCGAGCTCCTTCTCGACGGCGAGCTCGACGGGCAGGCCGTGGCAGTCCCAGCCGGCCTTGCGGGCCACGTGGTAGCCGCGCATGGTGCGGAAGCGGGGGAAGACGTCCTTGAAGACGCGGGCCTCGATGTGGTGCGCGCCGGGCATGCCGTTCGCGGTGGGCGGTCCCTCGTAGAAGACCCACTCGGGGCGGCCCTCGGACTGCTCCAGGGTCTTGGCGAAGGTCTTGCTCTCGCGCCAGAAGTCGAGGACCGCGTGCTCGAGGGCAGGCAGGTCGACCTGGGCGGGTACCGGGCGGTACTGCGGCGGTGTGGTCATGAGGCTGAACTCTTCCTCCGGCGGGGTGTCACTTCCGTCCGGAGGGACGAGAGCCGAACTGCTGCTCCCGCGGTACCACCCTCCTTGGCCGCCGGACGGATCCGGTGGCCCCCTCATTGGGGTGCGAAGCCGGTTCTACTCGCCCCACGGGCATCCGTGCGGGCTTTCTTCCGGCGGCTCAGGGGTGATCCTTCACATCGCGCTCGCCCCCGGGCTCTCACCGTCCCCGGGTCGCTCCTGGCTGCGTACGGCGCTACTCGTCCCCGTCCATGCCTTTCGCTGGGCCCAGTGTACGGGCCGGGCGGGTCCTCGGCAGACCGGTTTAGGGGGCCCCCGTGCGGGGGGCGGCGGCACGGCGTGGCGGGGCGCGCGGCCGGCGCGCGGCGGGAGGTACGGAGCGGGACCGCGCGTGACCCGAATGGGCCTGGGCGCCGGTACGGACGCGCGTGGGGCGGGAGTGGCGGATTACCCGGGCCACGGATGGGCACAACGGATGCAGGTTGATCTCGATGGATGCGTGCCCCGTTGCCGCGGGGCCGGGGGCGATTTATCGTTCCGGCACGATTCGCGAGCATTGATCACAGTATGTGAAGGGGCCGCGGCCATGGTGGCGAAGAAGACCGCCGGGAGTACTGCCAAGAAGGCTGTCGGGAAGGCCGCCGGGAAGGCGGAGGCCCCCGAGGACGCGGCTCCCGCCAAGAAGGCGACCGCTGCCGGGAAGACCGCTGCCGCTACCAAGGCGCCGGCCACGAAGGCTCCGGCGAAGAAGGCTCCGACGAAGAAGGCTCCGGCCAGGACGGCGACGGCCGACAAGGCGACCGCGGTGAAAACGACCGCGGTGAAAACGAGCGCAGTCAAGAAGACGACCGCCGTCGAGAAGCGGACGGCCACGGCCAAGCAGGCCGGGGTCGAGGGGGCGGCGCATGCCGCGAAGAAGACGGGAGTCCGCAAAGTGGTTGCCAAGAAGAGCACCGGCACGGCGAGGAAGACGGCAGCGGCGGCCACCAGCGGGCTGCCCAAGGTACGGGTCACCGCGGCCCTCACCCCCGGCGAGCTCGCCGTACGGCCCGGCGAGGACCCCTGGACCCAGGCGGAGGTCGACGAGGCCCGCAGCGGGCTCCTGAGCGAGGTGCTGCGGCTGCGCGCCGAGCTCGACGCCTCCGAGGTGGCCATCAGCGGCCTGATGCGGGACTCGGGCGACGGCGCGGGCGACGACCAGGCCGACACCGGCACCAAGAACATCACCCGGGAGTCCGAGCTGGCGCTCGCGGCGAACGCCAGCTCGATGCTGGAGCAGACCGAGCGGGCCCTGGAACGGCTGGAGGCGGGCACGTACGGTCTCTGCGAGAACTGCGGGCAGCCCATCGGCAAGGCCAGGATGCAGGCCTTCCCACGGGCCACGCTGTGCGTGGACTGCAAGCAGAAGCAGGAGCGGCGGCACTAGGCGGTGGAATCAGGTGGAGGTGGGGCAGGCGGTGTGCGGGGGCCCTGACGTACCCTCGTGTCTCGTCAGGGTCCAGGAGGAGCCTGGTTCGAGCTAGTTCGAGGGACTCACGTGGCAGAGGCGGAGCGCATCATCGGTACGCCGCAGGTCGGGGACGACGCCCAGCCGGAGTCCGCCGTGCCCAAGGGGCGCCGGCGGATCACGGCACTGCTCGTCGTGGCGGTGCTCGCCTACCTGCTGGACCTCGGCACCAAGATGCTGGTCGTGGCGAAGCTGGAACACCAGCCGCCGATCGAGATCATCGGTGACCTGCTGAAGTTCGAGGCGGTCCGCAACCCGGGCGCCGCCTTCGGCTTCGGCGAGGCCTTCACCATCATCTTCACCTGCATCGCGGCCTCCGTGATCGTGGTGATCGTGCGGCTCGCGCGCAAGCTCTACAGCCTGCCCTGGGCGATCGCGCTGGGCCTGCTGCTGGGCGGTGCGCTGGGCAATCTGACCGACCGGATCTTCCGTTCGCCGGGCGTGTTCCGGGGCGCGGTCGTCGACTTCATCGCGCCGGCCCATTTCGCGGTCTTCAACATGGCCGACTCGGCGATCGTGTGCGGCGGCATCCTGATCGTCCTGCTGTCGTTCAAGGGTCTCGACCCGGACGGCACCGTCCACAAGGACTGATCGCGCAACTGATCGCGGGGCCGCCGGCGGAACTGCCCGGCTGCCGAGTCCTGCATACTCGACGGGTGAGTACGATTCCCGAGATCCGCACCCTGCCCGTTCCCGATGGCCTCGAAGGCGAGCGCATCGACGCCGCCATCGCCCGTATGTTCGGTTTCTCCCGGACGAAGGCGGCCGACCTCGCGGCCGCGGGGAAGGTGTCGGTCGACGGCAGTGTCGTCGGGAAGTCCGAGCGTGTGCACGGTGGCGCCTGGCTCGAAGTCGAGATGCCCGAGCCGCCGCGGCCGGTCGAGGTCGTCGCCGAGCCGGTCCCCGGCATGGAGATCGTCCACGACGACGACGACATCGTGGTCATCATGAAGCCGGTGGGCGTCGCCGCCCACCCGAGCCCCGGCTGGACCGGCACCACCGTCATCGGCGGCCTCGCCGCGGCCGGCTACCGCATCTCCACCTCCGGCGCCTCCGAGCGCCAGGGCATCGTGCACCGCCTCGACGTCGGCACGTCCGGCCTGATGGCCGTCGCCAAGTCGGAGCGCGCGTACACCTCGCTGAAGAACCAGTTCCGCGAGCGGGTCGTGGACAAGCGCTACCACGCGCTGGTGCAGGGCCACCCGGACCCGATGAGCGGCACGATCGACGCGCCGATCGGCCGCCACCCGAGCGCGGACTACAAGTGGGCCGTGACGCAGGAGGGCAAGGCCTCCGTCACCCACTACGACCTGATCGAGGCCTTCCGCGCCGCCTCGCTGCTGGACATCAAGCTGGAGACCGGGCGTACGCACCAGATCCGCGTGCACATGTCCGCGCACCGGCACCCGTGCGTCGGTGACCTGACGTACGGCGCGGACCCGACGGTCGCCAAGCGGCTGGGCCTGACCCGGCAATGGCTGCACGCGGTGCGGCTCGGCTTCGAGCACCCCTCCGACGGGCAGTGGGTGGAGTTCGAGAGCGGCTACCCGGCGGACCTGCAGCACGCGCTGGACGTGATCCGGGCGGAGAGCGAGTGACCGCCGTCGGCTTCGAGGTGCGGGTCGCGGACTCCGAGGCCGACATGGCGGCGTGCTTCGCCGTGCGGACCGAGGTGTTCGTGGTCGAACAGTCCGTACCGGAGTCGATCGAGTACGACGCGTACGACGCGGGAGCGGTGCACGTCCTGGCCGCGGGGCCGGACGGGGCGCCGCTGGGCACCGGGCGGCTGCTCCACGGCGCCGCCGCGCTCGCCAAGACGGGCGACCCGACCGTCGGCTCGCTGGGCCGGCTGGCCGTGCGCAAGGTCGCGCGCGGGCTGGGCGTCGGGGTGGGTCTGGTCCGCGCGATCGAGGCCGAGGCGGTCCGGCTCGGGCTGACGGGCGTCGACCTGGGCGCGCAGACGCAGGCGCTCGGTTTCTACGAGCGCCTCGGGTACGTGGCCTACGGCCCGGAATTCCAGGACGCGGGCATCCCCCACCGGGCGATGCGGCGCCCCCTGCCGTAGCCCTGTCCGGCCCCGCCGGCGTTCGAGGCGAGGGCGCGGAGCGCCGTAGGGGTGCCGGGCGGAGCCCCGTGGGGTTCGGGCCGAGCTCGACACGCGGGTCGCGGTACCCACCGCCCGGGCCGGGCGCGGCGGACTGGCAGGGTGGGGGAGTGGACCAGCTCGCTCTGCTCTTCGTGCTGCTGCTCGGCGCCGTGGTCATGGTGCCGCTCGGGGACCGGCTGGGACTGCCCGCGCCCGTCCTCATGACCCTCGGCGGGGTCGTCCTCGCGCTGGTGCCGGCCGTGCCGGAGGTCGAGGTCCCGCCCGATTTCATCCTGCCGCTGGTGCTGCCGCCGCTGCTGTACGCCTCCGTGCAGCGGACCTCGTGGCGGCAGTTCGCCGCCAACGTGCGGCCCATCCTCCTGCTGGCCGTGGCCCTGGTGTTCGTCACGACCGCCGCCGTGGCCGCCGTCGCGTACACCGCGGTCCCCGCGCTCCCGCTCGCCGCCGCCGTCGCGCTGGGAGCGCTCGTGGCCCCGCCCGACCCGGTCGCCGCCACCGCCGTCGCCGGATCGCTCGGACTGCCCCGCCGCATGGTGTCGATCCTGGAGGGCGAGGGGCTCTTCAACGACGTGACGGCGATCGTGCTCTACCACGTGGCCATCGCCGCAGCCGTCAGCGGCAGCTTCTCCTGGTCCGACGCGCTGGGGGAGTTCGTGCTGTCCGCAGTCGTCGCCGTGGTCGTCGGCCTGGCCCTCGGCTGGACCACCCACCGGCTGATGGGCCGGCTCGACGACGCCACCCTCCAGATCGGGCTGACGCTGCTGGTGCCCTTCGTGTCGTACGTGCTCGCGGAGGAACTCCACGGGTCGGGGGTGCTGGCCGTGCTGACGACGGCCCTGTTCCTCGCCGAGTACGCCTCCGACGCCGACGACGTGCTGGGGCGCCTCGCCGGGCACACCTTCTGGGAGGTCGTGGACACCCTGGTCACCGGGGTGGCCTTCGGGCTGATCGGGCTGGAACTCCACAACGTCTTCGGGACGGCGCAGGACCGCGAGTGGGAGATGGCCGGCTGGGCGGCGGTCGTCGTCGCGGTGGTGGTCGGCGTACGGCTGGTGTGGCTGCTGCCGGCCGGCTGGCTCGCGAAGAAGCTGCACCAGCGGCGCGACTACGACGAGGAGATCCCGCTGAGCTGGCGGGAGAGCGTGGTGATGTGGTGGGCCGGGATGCGCGGGGTGGCCTCGGTGGCCCTGGCCCTGGCCATCCCGCTGAAGACGGACTCCGGCGAGCCCTTCCCGGCGCGGGACGAGATCATCTTCATCGCGTTCGCGGTGATCATGGCGACCCTGGTGTGCCAGGGGCTGACCCTGCCGTGGCTGGTGCGGCGGCTGGGTGTGGAGGCCGACACGGACGTGAGGCGGGAGGCCGAGCGGCAGTTGGCGATCCGCGCCGCGAAGGCCGCGAAGCGGCGGCTGAAGGAGATCGACGAGGCGGAGGAGCTGCCGGAGGACCTGGTCGAGCAGCTGACCCGGCGCGCGTACGACGTGGGGGCCAGGATCAGCCCGGACATGGTGGACGAGGAACGGCGCGAGGCGTACGCGAAGCGGGTGCAGCGGCTCCGCGACATCCAGCGGATCCAGCGGGAGATGATGTCGGCCGCCCGCCACGAGGTGCTGGCCGCCCGCAGCGAACCCGGCTCCGACCCGGAGGTCGTCGACCGGGTGCTGCGGCACCTGGACGTACGCAGCCTGCGCGCCCCCTAGGCGGGCTTGGCCACCAGCCGCTCCAGCGAGCGGAGGAAGCGGACGTACGGGGACCAGCGGGCCGGGCGGGCGATCGTGCCCGTGCAGGCCAGCTCGGCGCGGTCCAGGCTGTCCTCCAGGAAGGCGTCGTGCGCCGGCCGGAAGGCGAGGGGCCAGGTGATGCGGGAAAGGCCGCTGACGGACATCGCGAGGGTGTGCCGCAGCACGGTCCGGTCCGCGTCGACGGCCAGCGCGGTGAACTCGTGGAAGCCGTGGAACCCGCGGGGCCCGGTGAAGGTGAAGCGGACCCAGGTCCCCGGCACGTACGCGGTCACCGTGTAGCGCACCGGTCCGTGTCCGCCGGCCGCGCCGACGCCCAGGGGGCGGTCGAGCTCCATCTCTTCCCACAGGCGGCCGGGCCACAGCCGGTCGTCCTCCCCGCTGGACAGCGTGTCGATGAGCGCGCCCACCTCGCTCTGCTTGGCCCCCAGCAGGCGTTCGTGCACGTTGTAGACGCCCATGCGTCCTCCCCTCACATTATTAGAGATCGATCTCTAATAATGTGGAGGGTACTCTCTGATTCATGGCGAGACCACCCCGCTTCGACACCGACCAGATCCTCGACGCCGCCGTCCGGCTGGCGGCCGCCGCCGGACCGGGCGGCGTGACCATGTCCGCCGCGGCCCAGGCGGTCGGCGCGCCGAGCGGCTCCATGTACCACCGGTTCGCCGGGCGGACGGCCCTGCTCGCCGAGGTGTGGCTGCGGACCGTCGAGCGTTTCCAGGAGGGCTACTTCGCCATGCTCCACAGCGACCCCGACCCCCGCAGGGCCGCCCGCGCAGCAGCCCGGCACGTCGTGGCCTGGAGCCGCGCCCACCCGCAGGAGGCCGCGCTCCTGCTGTACGGCCCCGCGGAATTCGGCCGCGTCGACTGGTCCGAGGAGCACACCCGGCGGGCCGACTCCGGCAACCAGCGCGTGTACGCGGCCCTCGCCGCCCTCGCCGACTCCCTCGGCGCGACGGACCCCCAGGGCCGGGACCGCGTCACCCTCGCCCTGATCGACCTGCCGCTCTCGGTCGTCCGCCGTCACCTGCGCGCCGGCGGTCCGCTGCCGCCGCACGCCGAGGACCTCGCCGAGGAGTGCGCGGCGGCCCTGCTCTAGACCTGGTGGACCGCCCCGGGCCGGGTCAGGCCTCCGGCCTCGGGGCGGCTTCGGAGGTGGTGACGCGGGGGAGGGCGTAGGGGTGGTGGGTGACGAGCCAGTCGATCAGCCGCTCGCGGACCGCGCAGCGGAGGGTCCACAGGTCGTCCGCGTCCTTCGCCGTGACCACCGCGCGGACCTGGACGGTGTGCGGTGTGGTGTCCGTCACGGCCAGGCCGCCGCCGCGGCCGTCCCACTCGGGGAGTTCCTGCAGGATCTCCTGGAGCTGCTCCCGCATCAGGGCGAGCGGTGCGCTGTGGTCCAGGTGCCAGAAGACCGTGCCGGTCATCTGCGCGCCGCCGCGCGACCAGTTCTCGTAGGGCTTGCTCGTGAAGTACGAGACGGGCATCGTGATGCGGCGCTCGTCCCAGGTGCGGACGGTGAGGAAGGTCAGGGTGATCTCCTCGACCCGGCCCCATTCCTTGTCGACCACCACCGTGTCGCCGATGCGGACGGTGTCGCCGAAGGCGATCTGCAGGCCGGCGAAGAGGTTGCCGAGCGCGGCCTGGGCGGCGATGCCCGCCACGATGCCGAGGACGCCCGCCGAGGCCAGCATCGAGGCGCCGAACGTACGCATCGGGGGGAAGGTCAGCAGCATCGCCGCAGCGGCGACCACGACCACCACCGCCGTGACCACCCGCTGGATCAGCGTGACCTGGGTGCGGACCCGGCGGACCCGGGCGTCGTCCTCGGCCGCCGCGGCGTAGCGCGCGTACGTCGAGTCGACGGCGGCGGTCGCGATGCGCACCGCCAGCCAGGCCACGGACGCGATCAGCACCAGGGTGAGGAAGCGGCCGACGCCGACGGGGTGGTCGGGGAGGACCCGCGCCCAGCGGTAGGAGCCTCTGAGCAGCGAGGTGCAGAGCACCACCTGGAAGGGCAGCCGGCAGCGGCGCAGCAGACCCCACAAGGGGGTCTCGGTGTGCCGGGCGTCGGCCCGGCGCAGCAGCAGGTCCAGCAGCCAGCCCGCGATCAGGGTGGCGACCAGCGCGCCGCCGATGACGAGGACGGGGCGAAGGAAGTTCTCCATCTCCATGGGACGAACGTAGCGGGAAGCGGTCCGCGGGCACCTTCCGTTCGGCGGCTGGCACGATGGAGGCATGAACATCATGCTTTTCCATTCGACGTACGGGCTGCGGCCCGCGGTGCACGCGGCGGCCGACCGGCTGCGCGCGGCCGGGCACCAGGTCCAGGTGCCGGATCTCTTCGAGGGACGCACTTTCGGGACCGTCGAGGAGGGCATGGCCCACCAGGACGAGATCGGCCGTGACGAACTGCTGAAGCGCGCGGTGCTGGCCGCCGCCCCCCACTCCGACCAGGGCCTGGTCTACGCGGGCTTCTCCTTCGGCGGCTCCGTCGCCCAGCACCTGGCGATGGCCGACGAGAAGGCGCGCGGGCTGCTGCTCCTGCACGGGACGGCGGACCTGGAGGAGGGCGCCTCGGTGGACGAGCTGCCGGTGCAGCTGCACATCGCGGACCCGGATCCCTTCGAGCCGCACGACTGGCTGACCGCCTGGTACCTGCGGATGCAGCGGGCGGGGGCGGACGTGGAGGTCCACAGCTACCCGGGTGCCGGGCACCTGTTCACCGACCCGGACCTGGACGACTACGACGCGGAGGCCGCCGAGCAGTTGTGGAAGGTCGCGATCGGCTTCCTCGACAGCCTGTAGGCGGTACGGACGAGGGCACGGCCGGCGGATGCCGACCGTGCCCTCGTCTTTTGTGCTCGTCGCCGAGGTCAGCCGGCGCGGTACGCGGTCCAGCTGCTGTTCATGCGGGCCACCTGGCCGGCGGTGAACTGGTACATGCAGGAGTCGTACGTGTAGTCCATGAAGTTGCGGATCGGGTCGGCGCCCGGCTTGCTCGCGCAGCTGTCGCGCCCGGTCGGGCACTCGTACGCGGCGCTCTTCTCGGCCGGGGTGTCGGAGACGTAGTCGCCGTTTCCGTTACAGCCGCCCTGGAAGGTGTGGTAGAGCCCCAGCCAGTGGCCGACCTCGTGGGTCGCGGTGTCGCCCTCGTTGTAGTTGGCCGCGGAGCCGCCGGGCAGCGAGCTGTCGAGCACGACCACGCCGTCCATCTTGGGGCTGGAGGCGTAGGAGGTCGGGAAGGTCGCCCAGCCCAGCAGGCCGCCGGAGAGCTTGGCGGTGTAGAAGTTGAGCGCGCCCGGGCCGCCCTTGCGCAGGGTGTTCTTCATGTCCTTCTCGGCCTGGGAGCCGGAGGCCAGGTTGTACCAGGAGGCGTTGTCCGTGTAGTCGGTGGACGCCAGGGTGAACTGGAAGTTCGTGTTGACGTTTCCGGTGCCCTGGCCGCCGTAGGCCGCGTTGAGGACCGCCAGCTGGTTGCTGACGTCCGTGGCCGTCAGCTTTCCGGTCGTGCCGGAGTGCACGACGTGGAAGTACACGGGGATGTTGACGACGGCCTCGGCGGCGCTGAGGCTCCGCTGCGGCTGGTTCTTGAGGGCCTTGTCCAGCTTCGCCTTGAGGTCTGCGTCCATGGCCTTCGCCTGGGCGTCGGTGACCTCGTTGGGCTCGTCCGCGTGCTCGTCGTGGGCGCGGGTCACGCGGGCGTTGGCGGCGCCGGTGGCGGCGGGCTGCTCGGCGCAGAGCTCGGCCGGGGTCTTGGCCGCCGCGAGCGTGGTGGGGGCCGCGAGCGGGGTGAAGGCCAGGGTTCCGGCCAGAACCGCCGTGCCCATCAGGCGGCGGCGAAGAAGGGGGGATATGCGGGCAATTGCGCGCACGTGTGCTCCTCGCGGGTGGGGGGTGGTGGGGGGTGATGGCCTGAAGGATCTTCTTCAGCTGGCGCGAAGCTTATGTGTGCATGACATATTCAGGTCAAGTGTCTTGCGTAAAAGATTTGTTGCCGGAAACGCACATGGGGCGCCTGGTATGTACCAGGCGCCCCATGTGTCAGGAGAATTGACGGTCAATCAGGTAGATCAGCGGACGGGCTGGTACGCCCGCTCCACCTTCTGCGTCCCGTTCAGGGTCCGGTACGAGCGGCTCCACGCGGCCGTGGCGTCCTGCCGCCGCTTGTCGGATACCACGTAGTAGTCCATCTGCGAACGCTCCGTCGTCACGTCCAGCACCCCGTAGCCGTGCGCGTCCATGTCGAGCCACTTCACGTGCCAGTTGGCGGCCTTTACGGCCGTCTCGGCGACGAGCGAGGCGGTGTCCGCGGGCACGTGCAGGATGTCGTCGATGTTGTCGGAAGTCACCGAGGTGACGACGAACTCGGTCGCGGCGGTCCCCGAGCCCGGGTACGTGGCCATGTTCACCGGGACCTCGTTCGCCCAGGCCATGTGGATGTCGCCGGTCAGGAACACGGTGTTCTTGACGTTCCGGTCCTTGAGGTGCCCCAGCAGCTCCTTGCGGTCGTCGGTGTACCCGTCCCACTGGTCCACGTTGACGGCTATCCCGCCCTCGGGCAGGCCGAGGAGCTTGGCCAGCGGCTTCAGCAGGTGCGCGGGCAGCGAGCCGAAGGCCACCGGCGAGATCATCACCGAGGTGCCGACCAGCTTCCAGGTCGCGTTCGAGCCCGCGAGGCCCGACTTGAGCCAGTCCAGCTGGGCGCGCCCGGTGATCGTGCGCTCCGGGTCGTCCACCGTGCCGCTGCCCACCTTGGCCTGCTGGGAACGGAAGGACCGCAGGTCCAGCAGGTGCAGATCGGCGAGGGTGCCGAACCGCAGCCGCCGGTAGACGGTGCCCGCGACGGAGGTGCGTACGGGCATCCACTCGAAGTACGCCTGCTTGGCGGCGGCCGCGCGGGCCGCCCACTCGCCCTCGGCGCCCGGGGTGTGGTTCTCGGCGCCGCCCGCCCACATGTCGTTCGCGAACTCGTGGTCGTCCCAAATGGCGATGACCGGGTGCGCCTGGTGCAGCGCCTGCAGGTCGCCGTCCGTCTTGTACTTGCCGTGCCGCGTGCGGTAATCGGCCAGCGAGACGATCTCGTGCTGCGGCTCGTGCCGGCGCACGACGTACTGCGCCTCCGGGTAGCCCCCGGTCGGGTACTCGTAGATGTAGTCGCCCAGGTGCAGGATCGCGTGCAGATCGGTGCGGGCGGCCAGGTGGCGGTACGCGGAGAAGTAGCCGGCCTCCCAGTTGGCGCAGGAGACCACACCGAAACGGACCCCCGAGGTCGTCACGTCGTGGCCCGGGGTGGTCAGCGTGCGGCCGACGGGGGAGACGGTGGCACCGGCGGTGAACCGGTACCAGTAGGGCGTCTGCGGCTGCAGCCCGCGCACGTCCACCTTGACCGTGTGGTCCGTGGCGGCGCTCGCCGTGACGGTGCCGGAGCCGACGATGCGGGAGAAGGCCTGGTCGGAGGCCACCTCCCAGCTCACCTGGGTGGCCGGGCCGAGGCCGGAGCCGGGTACGGCCTCGGGGGTCGGGGTGACGCGGGTCCACAGCAGGACCCCGTCGGGCAGCGGGTCGCCCGAGGCGACGCCGTGGAGGAAGGCGGGCGCGGCCTGCGCCGCGTGGGCCGCCGAGGCGCCGAGCGAGGTCAGCGGGGCCAGCGCGGCCGTGGCCGCGGCGGCGAGAACGACCGTACGGCGACGGGGAGTCGCCGCGGTCTGAGAAGGGATGAGATGACTGGTCACGACCGGTCACATTACCGACGGGTACAGCTGTTGGAACAGATGTCGGAACGCAACGGGCGGGCGAACTCTGGGAGTTCGCCCGCCCGATGGTGCGGCCTTCCGGAAAGGTGTCCCGGAATGTCCGGGATCAGCCCTGCAGGGCCTTGTCGATCGCCGCCGTGAACTGCTCCGCCGTCTGCGGGGTGTCGATCTTCTTGCCGTCCATCTTCAGCGTGGGCGTGCCCGTCACGCCGGACTTGTTGAAGGCCTTCGACATGTCCATCGCCCACCGGTCGTAGGTGCCGTCCTCGACGGCCTTCTTGAACTCGGCGTTGCCCTTGAGGGCCGGGACCGTGTCCGCGACCTTCAGCAGGTACTCGTCCTTGGCGAAGCTGTCGACGGTCTCCTCGGGGTGCTGCTCCTTGGAGTACAGCGCGGCCTTGTAGTCGAGGAAGGCCTGCGGGCTGACGTTGAGCGCCGCGCCGAGCGCGCTCAGCGCGTTCTTCGAGCCCTCGCCCTTGACGGCGTTGTCGATGAAGGTGGCGCCGAAGTACTGGAGCTTGTACTTGCCGGCGTCCACGTCCTTCTTGATCTGCTCGCCGGCCGCCTGCTCGAAGCCGGCGCAGGCCGGGCAGCGCGAGTCCTCGTACAGCTCCAGCGTCTTCTTGGCGTCGGGCTTGCCGATGACGACCGTGGTGCCGTCCTCGCCCTCGGTGTTCTTCGGTTTGACCAGCTCGGCCTTGGCGGCCTTGTCCCAGTAGCCGGGCTGGTTGGACTGCACGATCGCGTAGCCGACGACGCCGACCAGGCCGAGCCCGGCGACGAGCGCGCCCGCCACGATCACCTGGCGGCGGATCTTGTCCTTCTTGGCCTGCGCCTCGCGCTCGGCGCGCAGCCGCTCGCGGGCCGCCGCCTTGTTCGCCTGGCTGTTGCGTGAACTCATCGTGATCTCCGTGGGGTGTGACGTGTCGAAGGGACTGCTCAGGGCCCCCGGCTACTGCCGGGAGGTGCCCGGTACGTGCGTCAGGCGCGTGCGAGCGCGCCGAGCACGGGAGGCCCCCGTCGGCCCACGGAGTGTGCGGGGAATCGCGTACGGGCCCCGGTGCCCGCGAGGACCGGCCGCAGCAGTCGCCGCACCGGACCGGAGACGGCCCCGGCCGAGGCCACCGCCAGCAGCAGCGGCCGGAAGGCGAAGGCGGCCACCGCGCGCAGCAGCTGCCCCAGGGCCCGCTCGCCGTGGCGCAGCCACCCGGCGGAGAGCAGCCCGACCGAGACGTGGGCGCCGAGCAGCAGCCAGGGCGTCCACGGCCCCGGCGCGGCCAGCAGCGCGGCCGGATCGGTGACGGGCCCGGTCACCTCGGTCAGCGGCCCGCCCACGGGCGTGCCCCCGCACAGCTCGTCCAGGCCCATCGCGCGCAGCGGGCCCGAGACGGGGCCGCCGGCCGGGCCGTAGCAGAGGTGCTGCCCGGCGGTGAAGACGGTGTCGGCGGCCAGCTCCAGCGGAACGAGCAGTCCGGCGATGGGGCCGAAGCCCCGTTCCCGGCCCGCGAGCGCGTAGGCGATCGCGAACACGGCGGCGAAGGCCCCGCCCACCAGCGCGGGCGGCAGCGGAACGCGGGACATGAGGACGTGCGAGCCGGCCGAGAGCAGCACGACGAGCGCGCTGAACAGCGCGGCACGCAGCCCTCGGAGCCCCACTCCTGAAATGTCCATCGCCGCGAGTCTGCCATGCGAACCTGTGAAAGCCGCGTCCCGGGCCCGGCCGCGGGCACGAACTACGAGGTCAGACGCCCGTTGCGGAAGAGGTCCACGAAGATCTGGTGGTCGGCGCGGGCCCGGGCGCCGTAGGCGTGGGCGAAGTCCACGAGGAGCTCCGCGAAGCCCTTCTCGTCGGCCGCGATCGCCGCGTCGATGGCCCGCTCGGTGGAGAACGGAACCAGGGAGTGCCCGCTCTCGGCCTCGTCGGCCGCCGCGTGCATGGTCGCCGTGGCCCGGCCGAGGTCTGCGATCACGGCCGCGATCTCCTCCGGGTCGTCCAGGTCCGACCAGTCCAGGTCCACCGCGTACGGGGAGACCTCGGCCACCAGCTGCCCGGCCCCGTCCAGCTCGGTCCACCCCAGCCACGGGTCGGCGTGGGCCTGCAGGGCGCGCTGCGAGATCACCGTGCGGTGGCCCTCGTGCTGGAAGTACTCCCGCACCGCCCGGTCCGTGATGTGCCGGGACACCGCGGGGGTCTGCGCCTGCTTGAGGTAGATCACGACGTCGTTCTCGAGGGCGTCGCTGTGCCCCTCCAGCAGGATGTTGTAGGAGGGCAGGCCGGCCGAGCCGATCCCGACGCCCCGGCGTCCCACCACGTCCTTGACCCGGTAGGAATCGGGCCGCACGAGGGACTCGTCGGGGAGGGTCTCCAGGTACCCGTCGAAGGCCGCCAGCACCTTGTAGCGGGTGGCCGCGTCCAGCTCGATGGAGCCCCCGCCGGCCGCGAAGCGGCGCTCGTAGTCCCTTATCTCCGTCATGGAGTCCAGCAGGGAGAAGCGGGTGCGGGAGCGGGCCGAGCGCAGCGCGTCCAGCAGCGGGCCCTCGGCGGTGTCCAGCGTGAAGGAAGGCACCTCGTCGTTCTTCGCCCCTGCGGCCAGCCGGTGGATCCGCTCCCGGTAGGCGCCGGCGTAGATCCGCACCAGCTCGCTTATCTGGCCGTCGCTGAGCGCCTTGGTGTAGCCGATCAGGGCGACGGATGCGGCGAAGCGCTTCAGGTCCCAGGTGAAGGGGCCGACGTAGGCCTCGTCGAAGTCGTTGACGTTGAAGATCAGCCGGCCGTTGGAGTCCATGTACGTGCCGAAGTTCTCGGCGTGCAGATCGCCGTGGATCCACACCCGGCCCGTCCGCTCGTCCAGGTACGGGCCGCCGTGCCGGTCCCGCTCCAGGTCGGAGTAGAAGAGGCAGGCGGTGCCGCGGTAGAAGGCGAAGGCGGAGGCCGCCATCTTGCGGAATTTGACCCGGAAGGCAGCGGGGTCGGCGGCGAGCAGCTCACCGAACGCGGTGTCGAACACGTCGAGGATCTCCTCGGCGCGCTGCTCGTCGGTCGTCTCGGGAACCGCCATGGCGGGTGCCTCCTGGTGGTGCGGGGCGGATCGTTGCCGATCGCATTCCGGACAGGTGTCCTCGGGTTCTGCAACGCACGACCGTACTCGTCGGTGCCCGTGAATTGTCACCCGGTCGACGTAGGATTCAGAGCTGCCCCCTCTCTCCCCTCCGGAGGACTCACACCGTGACCAAGCCGCCGTTCACGCACCTGCACGTCCACACCCAGTATTCGCTTCTGGACGGTGCCGCGCGGCTGAAGGACATGTTCAACGCGTGCAACGAGATGGGCATGACGCACATCGCCATGTCCGACCACGGCAACCTGCACGGGGCCTACGACTTCTTCCACACGGCCCAGAAGGCCGGCATCACGCCGATCATCGGCATCGAGGCGTACGTCGCCCCCGAGTCCCGGCGCAACAAGCGCCGCATCCAGTGGGGCCAGCCCCACCAGAAGCGCGACGACGTGTCCGGTTCCGGTGGCTACACCCACAAGACGATCTGGGCGGCGAACGCCACCGGCCTGCACAACCTCTTCCGGCTGTCCTCCGACGCGTACGCCGAGGGCTGGCTCACGAAGTGGCCGCGCATGGACAAGGAGACCATCTCCAAGTGGTCCGAGGGGCTCATCGCCTCCACCGGCTGCCCCTCCGGCGAGCTCCAGACGCGGCTGCGCCTCGGCCAGTTCGACGAGGCCCTGAAGTCGGCCTCCGAGTACCAGGACATCTTCGGCAAGGACCGGTACTTCCTGGAGCTGATGGACCACGGCATCGAGATCGAGCGCCGGGTCCGCGACGGCCTGCTGGAGATCGGCAAGAAGCTCGGCATCCCGCCGCTGGTGACGAACGACTCGCACTACACCTACGCCAGCGAGGCCGGCGCCCACGACGCCCTGCTCTGCATCCAGACCGGCAAGAACCTCTCGGACCCGGACCGCTTCCGCTTCGACGGCACCGGCTACTACCTGAAGTCGACCGACGAGATGTACGCCATCGACTCCTCGGACGCCTGGCAGGAGGGCTGCGCCAACACGAAGCTGGTCGCGGACCAGATCGACACCGAGGGCATGTTCAAGTTCCGGAACCTGATGCCGAAGTTCGACATCCCGGACGGCTACACCGAGGTCACCTGGTTCCGCGAGGAGACCATGCGCGGCATGCACCGCCGCTACCCGGGAGGCATCCCGGAGGACCGGATGAAGCAGGCCGAGTACGAGATGGACACGATCATCTCGATGGGCTTCCCGGGCTACTTCCTCGTGGTCGCCGACTTCATCATGTGGGCCAAGAACCAGGGCATCGCGGTGGGCCCGGGCCGAGGCTCCGCGGCCGGCTCGATCGTCGCCTACGCCATGGGCATCACCGACCTCGACCCGCTCACCCACGGCCTGATCTTCGAGCGCTTCCTCAACCCCGAGCGCGTCTCCATGCCCGATGTCGACATCGACTTCGACGAGCGCCGGCGCGTCGAGGTGATCCGGTACGTGACCGAGAAGTACGGCGCCGACAAGGTCGCCATGATCGGCACGTACGGCACCATCAAGGCCAAGAACGCGATCAAGGACTCCGCCCGCGTCCTCGGCTACCCCTACGCCATGGGCGACCGGCTCACCAAGGCCATGCCCGCCGACGTCCTCGGCAAGGGCATCCCGCTCTCCGGCATCCTCGACCCGCAGCACCCGCGCTACGGCGAGGCCGGCGAGATCCGCGGGATGTACGAGAACGAGCCGGACGTCAAGAAGGTCATCGACACCGCCCGCGGCGTGGAGGGCCTGGTCCGCCAGATGGGCGTGCACGCCGCCGGCGTGATCATGTCCAGCGAGACGATCACCGACCACGTGCCCGTCTGGGTGCGGCACACCGACGGCGTCACCATCACCCAGTGGGACTACCCGAGCTGCGAGTCGCTCGGCCTGCTGAAGATGGACTTCCTGGGCCTGCGCAACCTCACGATCATGGACGACGCCGTCAAGATGGTGAAGGCCAACAAGGGGATCGACATCGATCTCCTGGCCCTCCCGCTCGACGACCCCAAGACCTTCGAACTGCTCGGCCGCGGTGACACCCTCGGCGTCTTCCAGTTCGACGGCGGCCCCATGCGCTCCCTGCTGCGCCTGATGAAGCCCGACAACTTCGAGGACATCTCCGCCGTCTCGGCCTTGTACCGGCCGGGCCCGATGGGCATGAACTCGCACACGAACTACGCCCTGCGCAAGAACAAGCAGCAGGAGATCACCCCGATCCACCCGGAGCTGGAGGAGCCCCTCGAAGAGGTGCTCGCGGTCACCTACGGCCTGATCGTCTACCAGGAGCAGGTCCAGAAGGCCGCGCAGATCATCGCCGGCTACTCGCTCGGCGAGGCCGACATCCTGCGCCGCGTGATGGGCAAGAAGAAGCCCGAGGAGCTGGCGAAGAACTTCGTCATCTTCCAGGAGGGCGCGAAGAAGAACGGCTACAGCGACAAGGCCATCCAGGCCCTGTGGGACGTCCTGGTCCCCTTCGCCGGCTACGCCTTCAACAAGGCCCACTCGGCCGCGTACGGCCTGGTCTCCTACTGGACCGCCTACCTCAAGGCGAACTTCCCGGCCGAGTACATGGCAGGGCTCCTCACCTCGGTCAAGGACGACAAGGACAAGTCCGCGATCTACCTGAACGAGTGCCGGCGCATGGGCATCAAGGTGCTCCCGCCGAACGTGAACGAGTCGGAGCCGAACTTCGCCGCCCAGGGCGACGACGTGATCCTCTTCGGCCTCACTGCCGTGCGCAACGTCGGCCAGAACGTCGTCGAGTCGATCATCAAGACCAGGAAGGCCAAGGGGAAGTTCTCCTCGTTCCCCGACTTCCTGGACAAGGTCGAGGCCGTCGTCTGCAACAAGCGGACCGTGGAGTCGCTGATCAAGGCCGGCGCCTTCGACGAGATGGGCCACACCCGCAAGGGCCTGGTCGCCCACCACGAGTCGATGATCGACAACGTGGTCGCGGTCAAGCGCAAGGAGGCCGAGGGGCAGTTCGACCTCTTCGGCGGGATGGGTGACGAGGGCGCGAGCGACGAGCCCGGCTTCGGCCTCGACGTGGAGTTCTCCGACGTCGAGTGGGAGAAGTCCTACCTGCTCGCGCAGGAGCGCGAGATGCTCGGCCTCTACGTCTCCGACCACCCGCTCTTCGGCCTGGAGCACGTGCTGTCCGACAAGACGGACGCCGGGATCTCGCAGCTGACCGGCGGCGAGCACTCCGACGGCGCGGTCGTCACCATCGGCGGCATCATCTCCGGCCTCCAGCGCAAGATGACCAAGCAGGGCAACGCCTGGGCCATCGCCACCGTCGAGGACCTGGCCGGCTCCATCGAGTGCATGTTCTTCCCCGCGACCTACCAGCTCGTCTCCACCCAGCTGGTCGAGGACACGGTCGTCTTCGTCAAGGGCCGCCTCGACAAGCGCGAGGACGTCCCCCGCCTCGTCGCCATGGAGATGATGGTCCCCGACCTCACCTCGGCCGGCACGAACGCCCCGGTGGTCCTCACCATCCCCACCGTCAAGGTCACACCGCCGATGGTGACCCGTCTGGGGGAGATCCTGCGCCACCACAAGGGCAACACCGAGGTGCGGATCAAGCTCCAGGGGCCGCGGACCACCACCGTGCTGCGCCTCGACAAGCACCGCGTACAGCCCGACCCGGCCCTCTTCGGCGACCTGAAGGTGCTGCTCGGGCCGTCCTGCCTGGCCGGATAGCGACGCCCGCCACCGGCGCCGTACGCACGGAAGGGCCCGCCCGGCGTTCCCGGGCGGGCCCTTCCGTCACATCACGTCGCGCGTCGTCAGTTGTGGCCGAACTTCTTCTGCTTGCTCTTGTGGGCCAGATCCATCGGACTCGGCGACGGGTTCACCGACTCGGACGGGCTGTCCATCGAGCCCTTCGACGGGCCCTGCGAAGAGCGGGCCTGCTGCTGCTTCGACGGCTGCTTCTGATTCTTGTTCTTGGCCATGGTGGAGCCTCCGTGAGGGTCTAGGGGCCAGGACCGCCTTCACACTCACACAGCGCCCGAAACCGCGCATTTTGGATCATTGCTGCGTGTAGCCGAACGGCCCTTCCCGGCCGCCCCGTGAGATCCGCCACGCCGATGATCGAGTTCCGGCCTTCAACACCCTTGAGGTCGGGCAGACTCGGGGCACCCGTCGAAAAACACAGAGGACCCCCAGGGAAGAGGGTGGAACGCGTGGACCGCTGCGTCGTCCTGGTGGACGCCGGCTACCTGTTGGGCGCCGCCGCCAGCCTTCTCGCCGGGGAGCCCTCCCGCTCCCGGATCACCGTGGACCATGCCGCCCTCATCCAGGGCCTGCGCGAGCGGGCCGAGGCGGACACCGAGCAGCCCCTGCTGCGCATCTACTGGTTCGACGGCGCACCCGACCGGGTGCCGCAGCCCGAACACCGGCGGCTGCGCGTCATGCCCCGCGTCACCGTCCGGCTGGGTGCCCTGACGCGCAGCGACGGCCGCTGGGCCCAGAAGGGCGTCGACGCCGCCATGCACGCCGAGCTCACCGAGCTCGCCCGCAACCGCGCCTGCTCCGACGTGGTCCTGGTCACCGGAGACGGCGACCTGCTGCCCGGCCTCATGTCCGCCAAGGAACACGGCGTCGCCGTCCACCTGTGGGCCGTCCAGGCCGCCGACGGGGACTACAACCAGTCCGAGGACCTCGTGGCCGAGGCCGACGAACGGCGCGTCCTGGACCGGGCCTGGATCACCCGGGCCGTCCGCGCCAAGGACCTCACCGGCCTGTGCTCGCCGCCGCCCGCACCGCGCCCCGACATCGCCGCCATCCTCTCGGCCCCGCTGCCCGAGGCGGCGCTCGCCGAGGCCGCCCGCAACGGCACCGCCGCCACCGGCGACGACGACCATGAGGGGGCACCCGTACCGGCGCCGGCCGCCCCCGGGGGCAAGGCCGTCCCCACGCCCAAGGACCTCGCCGGATCCCTGCGCGCCCCCGGCCCGCCGAGCGGCCCGCAGACCGGGTCCGGCAGCGCACCGGCCCCCGCCAGCGCCCTGCGCTGGTCCTCCGACAAGGGCTGGATCGATCGGGCCGGACCGCTCGGGGAACCCGCCGAGACCGCCTCGCTGCCCACCCTCGCCCAGCTCACCAGCGCCGAACAGCGCTGGGCGGACCGCGAGGAGGACATCACCACCGTCGGCGGCGACCCGTTCGAGGTGGGACAGGTGTTCGCCCGGCGCTGGATGGAACGGCTCCCCGAGACCGTGCACCTGCAGAAGCTGGCCACCATGTACCCGCGCATCCCGCACCGCATCGACGGCGAGCTGCTGCGGTACGCCGCCCGCTTCGGGCTGCTCGCGCACAAGGACGACCAGATCGACGAGCACGACCGGTACGCCATCCGCGCCGGGTTCTGGAGGGAGATCGACGTCCGCGCGGCCGCCGAGCACGTGGCCGCCGTACCGGCCGCCGGGCCCGGAACCGGTCCCGGCGACCTCGGTGCGCCGCTGACCCCGGCGGCCGAGTAGGGGCGGGAACCCCGTAGGCTGCTCCCTCGTGAGTACGGGCACAGCACAAGCGGAAAACAGCACGGCGGCGGCCGCGGGAGCGGCTTCGGACGTGATCTGCGCGGTGCGTGACCTGGTCAAGACGTATCCCGCCGTACGCGGCCGGCGCGGGGCCCCCGCACTCCCCGAGACCCGCGCCAGCGACGGCGTCTCCCTGGACGTGCGGCGCGGCGAGATCTTCGGGCTGCTCGGCCCCAACGGCGCCGGCAAGTCCACGCTGGTCCGCCAGCTCACCGGCCTGATGCGGCCCGACGCGGGCACGGTGACCCTCCTCGGCCACGACCTCGTGCGCCACCCCGAGCGGGCCTCGCGCCTGCTCGCCTACCTCGGGCAGGAGTCCACCGCCCTCGACGAGCTCACGGTGGCGCTGGCCGCCGAGACCACCGGGCGGCTGCGCGGGCTCGACGCACGCGCGGCCCGGGCCGCGCGCGACGCCGTACTGGAGGAGCTCGGGCTGACCGAGATCGCCGGGCGGCCCCTGAAGAAACTTTCCGGCGGACAGCGGCGCCTCGCCTGCTTCGCCTCCGCACTGGTGGGGGAGCGGCCCGTGCTGGTCCTCGACGAGCCCACCACCGGCATGGACCCGGTGGCCCGGCGGGCCGTCTGGTCGGCCGTGGACCGCCGGCGCGCCCGGCACGGCGCGACGGTGCTCCTCGTCACCCACAACGTCATGGAGGCCGAGACCGTCCTCGACCGGGTCGCCGTCATCGACCAGGGCCGCGTCATCGCCTGCGACACCCCGGCCGGACTGAAGGCCAGGGTCTCGGGCGAGGTCCGGCTGGAGCTCGTGTGGCGGGAGACCGCTCCGCTGGACGTCCCCGAGGTCGCGGCGCTGCGCGAGCTCGCCGTCGAGTCCGGACGGCGCTGGGTCCTGCGGCTCGGCCCGGACGAGGCCCGCGCGGCCGTCGCCTCGGTGACCGGCGGCCCGGCCTTCGCCGCCCTGGACGACTTCACGCTGGCCACGCCGAGCCTCGAGGACGTGTACCTCGCGCTCGGCGGAAAGACGAAGGGCCTGGTGAAGTCTTGAGCGACCGTCCGGCAAGCGCCGCCCCGCCGGCTCCGGTTCCCGTCGGGGAGCCGGCCGCCGCGCCGCTGGCCCCGCGGGCACGGTTCCTGCCTTCGCTGGCCGCCGTGTACCGGGCCCAGCTGTCCCGGGCTCGGGTGGCGCGGATCCCGCTGCTGTTCGTGGCCACCTTCCAGTCCGTCGGGATCATGATCCTGATGAGGGGCGTGGTGGACGGGGGCTCGGAGGCCCGGGCCGTCGTCGCGGGCTCCTCCGTCCTGGTCGTCGCCTTCGTCGCGCTGAACCTGCTCGCGCAGTACTTCGGGCAGCTGCGGGCGAGCGGCGGGCTCGACCACTACGCCACCCTGCCGGTGCCGCCCGCGTCGGTGGTGCTGGGCGCGGCCGCCGCGTACGCCTCCTTCACGCTGCCCGGAACGCTGGTCACCGCCGTCTTCGGGTGCGTGCTCTTCGGCCTGCCGATGAGCGGGCTGTGGATCCTGGCCGCCGTGGTGCCGCTGGCCGGGGCCGCGCTGGCCGGGCTCGGCGCGGCGCTGGGGCTGCTGGCACCGAGGCAGGAGCTGGCCACGCTCGCCGGGCAGCTCGGGATGTCGGCGGCGCTGCTGCTCGGGGTGCTGCCGCCCGAGCGGATGCCGGGCCTGATCGTGTGGGCGCGGGACCTGCTGCCGTCGACGTACGGGGTGGAGGCGTTCGCACGGACCTTCGCCCCCGAACCGGACTGGGCCGCCGTCGCCCTCGACCTCGGCGTGTGCGCAGCGGTCGGGGTGCTCTCGCTGGCCGCCGCCACCTGGGCGTACCGGCGGGCCGCGGTCCGCTGAAGCGGTCCGGCGACGCCGCCGCCGGGCACACCTGGCACGATGTGGGGGTGACCGAAGCCGTGACCCCGCCGTCTCCTTTCGACCCGCCGTCGCTCCCGCCCGAGAAGCCCGGCGGAACCGCCTCGGCCATCACCCCGGACGACATCCGGGACGGGGCCGTCGTCGCCCTCCTGGTCGGGACGGCCGGCCTGCTCCTCGGCCTGCTGTGGGTGTGGCTGGCGCCGCGCGTGCAGTACGTCGCCAACGGGGACGCCGTGTTCCTGCGCAACAGCGAGAGCGAGGCGCGGATCGCGTCCGACGGAACCTTCTTCCTGCTGTCGGTGGGGCTGGGCGTGCTGAGCGCCGTCGGCGTGTTCCTGTGGCGCCGCGCCGGGGGCGTGCCGCTGGTCATCGGGCTCGCGGTCGGATCCGGCTTCGCCGCGCTGGTGGGGTGGCGGTTCGGGCTGTGGCTGGGGCCGTCCTCGGACCTGGCGGCCGCCGCGGCCAAGGCCGGACAGGGGGTGCCGTTCGACGCCCCGCTGCAGTTGCTGGCGCACGGGGCGCTGCTGGCGTGGCCGATGGCCGCGGTCCTGGTCCACCTGGGCCTCACCGCCCTCTGGGCCCCCCGCGACCCGGAACCCGCCCCGGTCTACGGCTGGTCCGGCTACTACCAGCCCCCGCAGGGCGACCCCGAGCCCCCGCGCGGCTGAAAGGCCCCGAGCCCCGCGTCCCGGACGTCGGCGGGGCTGGGCCGCGGGCGTCGTACCCGGGGCTAGGCTCGGGCCGTGGGACAGCCCGAGCAGCGCGCCGAAGGCGCAGGACCGTTCACCACCCGGCTCACCTGGCACCGGCCCGAAGGGGAAACGGTGGTGTGGGAGTCGCGGCCCGCGCGCAGGCGCGGGGCCCTCTCGGTCCGCGGTCCGGGGGAGACGGTCGACCGGACCACCACCGCCGACGCCGAAGCCCTCCACCGCCTCCGCAGGCTCAACGCCCTCGCCTCGGGGGCGTTCGTCATCGGGGGAGCGCTCTTCGCCCTGGGCGCCGCGGCGTCCCAGTTCGGCGCGGGCGACGCGCTGGAGAGCGCCGCGATCTACTTCGTGGGGGGCCTGTTCTTCAACACCGGGGGCTACACCTCGCTCCTGCAGGTGCTGAACGCGCCCCGCCACGACCCGGGCGGCGGCGGACTGGTCACGTCCGCCTGGAGGTGGTGGGGGTACGAGCCGACGCGCCTGGACTGGCTGAGCACGTTCGTGCTGTTCGTCGGGACGCTCGTGTTCGGCGTCAACCTGCTGGACTCGTTCCTGCAGGGGCTCACCGTCCAGGAGGTCAACCGGCTGATCTGGACTCCCGACGTGATCGGGTGCGTGCTGTTCCTGGTCTCGGGGCACCTGGCGTTCGCCGAGATCTGCCATCGGCCCTGGCCGTGCCTGCGCTCGCGCAGCCTCGGCTGGTGGATCGTCGCGGTGAACCAGCTCGGGTCGGTGCTGTTCATGCTCTCCGCGCTGGCCGCCTTCACCCGCCCCGCCACCGGAAGCCTGGTCAACACCGACATCGCCAACTGGGGGACGCTGACCGGAGCCCTGTGCTTCTCGCTCGGCGGTGTGCTCCAGGCCTTCGAACGGCCCTAGGGGCGGGCGATCGGGGCCAGGACGGCCGACGTGAGGGAGGTCAGGTCCGACGGGGCGAGCTCGACCTCCAGGCCCCGGCGGCCCGCCGAGACGCAGATGGTGGCGTGCCCCGAAGCCGACGCGTCGATCACCGTGCGCAGACGCTTGCGCTGCCCCAGCGGCGAGATGCCGCCGCGCACGTAGCCCGTGGTGCGCTCCGCGAGCGCGGGATCGGCCATCGCCGCCCGCTTGCCGCCGGCGGCCGTCGCCAGCGCCTTCAGGTCCAGCGACCCCGAGACCGGGACCACCGCCACCGTGAGGACCCCGTCCACGTCGGCGACGAGGGTCTTGAACACCTGGGCGGGCGAGACGCCCAGCGCCTCCGCGGCCTCCTCGCCGTACGACGGGTGCGCCGGGTCGTGCTCGTACGCGTGCGTGGTGAACGGGACGCCCGCCGCCGTGAGGGCCACGATCGCCGGGGTGCCGGCCGCCTGCTTCGTCTTCTTCGCCATCGCCTCGTCCGTCAGTTCGGGCTGGTCGGGGAACGGGTCAGGTCCACCGCCGGCAGCGACGGGAGGTGGCGGATCACCGCCGTCTCCGTGCGCAGCAGCTTCAGTTCCTCCGCCAGCCGGGTCGCCGTGTCCGGGGCCTGCAGCAGCCGCTGCTTCGCCGGGATGTCCAGCACCGCCGCCGCGGCCACCAGGTAGGACACGACCGACGGCTCGTCGGGGAGCTCCGCGCCCGTCAGGGACCGTTCGCGGGCCCCCGCCAGCCGCTTCTGGTAGTTGCGGAACGCCCGCAGCACCCCCTCGGCCAAGACCCCCGCGCCGTCGCCCGAGTCCTCCGGGAGCTCTTCCAGCTCGGCCGTCAGGAAGGGGCCCGAGGAGTCGACCGAGAGCAGGCGGACCCGCGTCGTGCCGGTCGCCAGGACCTCGAAGCTGCCGTCCTCCCGCTCCCGGATCGTCGCCGCGTCCGCGATGCAGCCCACCCGGTGGAAGGCCTGGATCGGGTCGGAGCCGAAGCCCGCGGCGGGACCCCGCTCGGGCAGGGCGGTCTGGTCCGGCAGACCGGGCGCGGTGGGTGCCACCTCCCGGCCGTCGCGGATCGCGACGACGGCGAACCGGCGCGGCTCCTCCTCGCCCGTCTTCAGCAGCTCGCGCATCATGGCGCGATAACGCTCCTCGAAGATGTTCAGCGGGAGGACGAGTCCCGGGAACAGCACCGAGTTCAGCGGGAAGAGGGGCAGGCGAACGGTGGTCACGAGGCACAGGGTAATCGCCCGGGCACAGGCCCCGTCACCCCCGCCTCAGCAGCCGGGACGCCCCCGCGGCCACCGTCGTGGCCAGGATCCAGCCCATGATGACGAGGCCTGCCGCCCCCCACTGCCAGCCGCCCTCCAGCTTCCACTGGCCCTGCTGGCCGAGGTCGATCACCGGGAGCAGCAGATCCAGCGCGTACAGGGCGGCGCTCCACTGCGGATGCTCGTCCTCCTTGAGGGCCGGCGGATCGAGCTGGGAGAACATCAGCGCGCCCGCCGCCCACAGCACCGCCATCCACAGCGCGGCCCGGCCCGGGCGGTACCCGTAGACCACCGTCCAGTCCTGGAGGTACCCCCACGCCTTCGGCCCCGGCGGCAGCGTGGCCCGGCGCCGACGCTGCTTGGCCAGCAGCACCTCGCGGGCGTCCGCGTCCTCGCCGCTGGCGCGCAGGACGGCGGCCAGCCGCTCGTACGGTTCCGGCGAGTACTCGGGGGTGGCCGCCGCCACCCAGGCCAGGCGCCGGGCGAGGGGGAAGTGGCCGCGCGGCGCGAGGTTCTCGTAGACGAATCCCTCTATGGACACCCCGCCCGGGCCGGGCCAGCTCGTGGAGGTGTCGACGAGCTTGACCACCTTGGACCCGGACACCACGACACGGCCGTGCTCCGGCCGTTCGCCGACGAAGCGGAACTCGGGGGTCTGGATCCGGCGCAGGGATATCTCCTGCTGGTCCGTGAGCTCGAACCGCGCGCCGTAGAAGTCGATGGCGTCCCCGAAGCGGCCGTCGTCCAGCCGCAGCCCGCCCCGGCACTCGAAGCGCTGCGCCCGCTGGCCGCGCACCGGGGTCGGACCGAGCCCGTACGGGGGAGTGGAGGAGCCGTCGCCGCCCTGTACGTAGCCCAGCGCGATCGAGGTCAGGTACAGGGTCCGCTCGACGGTCAGCTGCGGGGCGTTCAGCGCGTACCGCCCGGAGGGGTTGAGCAGGCGGGCCCCGCGCAGGTTCATCGACACGCCGACCTTGGCGCCGCGCAGGCTCACCTCCCCGTACGTCTCCAGCAGCTCGCCCTGGAAGTCCTGCGCGACCGACAGCCCGTCGGCGGCCACGGCCCGGCCCTTGCTGTCCCGCTGCACCACGGCCTGGCTGACCAGCAGGTCGGTGCCGATCTGGGCGTCCGTCAGCCGGATCCCGCGCGCCACCCGGCAGCGCGGCAGGTGCAGATCGCCCTCGGTGTGCAGGCGGGCCGCCTCCAGCCGCGGTATCGCGCAGTTGATCAGGCGCAGGGTGCCGAAGCGGGCCTCGGACAGCTGGATCTCGCTGTCGAAGCGGCAGGACTGGAGCTCCACGTACGGGGCCACCGTGCCACCGGACAGATCCAGCCGCCCGGTGATCCGCACCCCGCGCAGCTTGAGGGAGGCCACCCGTCCCGGCACCGGCGGCGGCCCGTGGAGCAGCAGCAGGGCCACCACCTGGGCGCGGACGCTGCGCCCGGGCCCCCAGACGCGGTCGGCGTGCGGGTCGTCCTGCCCGGCGGCGCGGGCGCTGAGGTCGCAGATGCTGCCGGTGCGGAACGCCTCCCACATGCGGCGCTCGGAAGCGGTGAGATCCGCCGGTTCCTCGTCCGCGCGTGCGTCGGTCACGGCGGCCCCCCTCCGCTGGCATGTACGTGTAGGGGAACGCTAACGGGCGCCCGTGACATCCGGGGCGTGTATCAGCCAGTGATACGGGCGAACGGTGGCGCGAGGCGGTCTGAGAGAATTGGGAGGTGATCTCTCGTATCGACCTGCGCGGTGACGCCCTCCCCGAGGGTGGCGCCCTGCGCGATCTGCTGCCCCGTGCCGAGTTCGACGTAGAAGCTGCCCTGGAGAAGGTGCGGCCCATCTGCGAGGACGTCCATCATCGTGGCACGGCGGCGCTGATCGAGTACGCGCAGAAGTTCGACGGAGTCGAGCTCTCGCAGGTCCGGGTACCCGCGGAGGCCGTCAAGGCCGCCCTGGAGCAGCTGGACCCGGCCGTCCGCGCCGCCCTGGAGGAGTCGATCCGGCGCGCCCGGATCGTGCACCGCAACCAGCGCCGCACCGAGCACACCACCCAGGTGGTCCCCGGCGGAACCGTGACCGAGAAGTGGGTTCCGGTGGAGCGCGTGGGCCTGTACGCCCCGGGCGGCCGCTCGGTGTACCCCTCCTCCGTCGTGATGAACGTCGTACCGGCCCAGGAGGCGGGCGTCGAGTCGATCGCGCTCGCGTCCCCGCCGCAGAAGGAGTTCGGCGGCCTGCCGCACCCGACGATCCTCGCCGCGTGCGCGCTGCTGGGCGTCGACGAGGTGTACGCGGCCGGCGGCGCGGTCGCCGTCGCGATGTTCGCGTACGGCACCGAGGACTGCCTCCCGGTCAACATGGTGACCGGCCCCGGCAACATCTGGGTCGCCGCCGCCAAACGCTACTTCACCGGGAAGATCGGCATCGACACCGAGGCCGGCCCGACCGAGATCGCGGTCCTCGCGGACTCCACGGCCGACCCGGTGCACGTCGCCGCCGACCTCATCAGCCAGGCCGAGCACGACCCGCTGGCCGCCGCCGTCCTCGTCACCGACTCCGCGGAGCTCGCGGACGCGGTCGAGCGGGAGCTGGAGCCGCAGGTCGCCGCGACCAAGCACGTAGAGGACCGGATCAAGCCCGCGCTCGCCGGCAAGCAGTCCGCGATCGTGCTGGTCGACAGCCTGGAGGACGGCCTCAAGGTCGTCGACGCGTACGGCGCCGAGCACCTGGAGATCCAGACCGCCGACGCCGCGGCCTGGGCCGCCCGTGTCCGCAACGCCGGCGCGATCTTCGTCGGCCCGTGGGCCCCGGTCTCGCTCGGCGACTACTGCGCCGGGTCGAACCACGTGCTGCCCACCGGCGGCTGCGCCTGCCACTCCTCGGGCCTGTCCGTGCAGTCCTTCCTGCGCGGGATCCACATCGTCGACTACACGCGGGACGCCCTCGCCGAGGTCACCCACCACGTGGTGACCCTCGCGGAGGCCGAGGACCTGCCGGCGCACGGCGCCGCCCTCAAGGCCCGCTTCGGATGGAAGGTTCCCCAGGCGTGACCGGCATCGACGACCTCCCCATCCGGGACGAGCTGCGCGGCAAGACCCCGTACGGCGCCCCCCAGCTCGACGTGCCCGTCCAGCTGAACACCAACGAGAACCCGTACGAGCTCCCCGCGGAGCTCGTCGCGCGGATCGCCGAGCGGGTGGCCGAGGCCGCCCGCACCCTCAACCGCTACCCCGACCGGGACGCGGTCGAGCTGCGCACCCAGCTGGCCGCCTACCTCACCCGTACGGCCAAGCATCCGGTCGCGCGGGAGAACGTATGGGCCGCCAACGGCTCCAACGAGGTCATCCAGCAGCTGCTGCAGACCTTCGGCGGGCCCGGCCGCACCGCCCTCGGCTTCGAGCCCTCGTACTCCATGCACGCGCTGATCTCCCGCGGCACCGGCACCCGCTGGATCTCCGGCCCGCGCCGGGAGGACTTCACCATCGACGTGGCGGCGGCGGAACGGGCGATCGCCGAGAACGCCCCCGACGTCGTCTTCATCACCTCGCCCAACAACCCCACGGGTACCGCGGTCGAGGCGGAGACCGTCCTCGCCCTCTACGAGGCTGCGCAGGCGGCCAAGCCCTCGCTCGTCATCGTGGACGAGGCGTACGTCGAGTTCAGCCACCGCGACTCGCTGCTGCCCCTGATCGAGGGCCGCCCGAACATGGTGGTCTCCCGGACCATGTCCAAGGCCTTCGGCGCGGCCGGCCTGCGCCTGGGCTACCTGGCCGCGCACCCCGCCGTCGTCGACGCCGTCCAGCTGGTGCGCCTGCCGTACCACCTGTCGGCCGTCACCCAGGCCACCGCGCTGGCCGCCCTGGAGCACACCGACACCCTGCTCGGCTACGTCGAGCAGCTCAAGGCCGAGCGGGACCGGCTGGTCGTCGAACTGCGGGCCATCGGCTACGAGGTCACCGAGTCCGACGCGAACTTCATCCAGTTCGGGAAGTTCGACGACTCCCACACCGCATGGCAGAAGATCCTCGACCGGGGCGTCCTGGTCCGTGACAACGGAGTACCGGGGTGGCTGCGCGTCACCGCCGGCACCCCGGCAGAGAACGACGCGTTCCTGGAAGCGGTTCGCGCACTGAAGAAGGAGCAGCACGCATGAGCCGCATCGGACGGGTCGAACGGACCACCAAGGAGACCTCGGTCCTCGTCGAGATAAACCTCGACGGCACCGGCAAGGTCGACGTCTCGACGGGCGTGGGCTTCTACGACCACATGCTCGACCAGCTCGGCCGCCACGGCCTCTTCGACCTCACCGTCAAGACGGACGGCGACCTGCACATCGACAGCCACCACACCATCGAGGACACCGCCCTCGCGCTGGGCGCCGCCTTCAAGCAGGCCCTCGGCGACAAGGTCGGCATCTACCGCTTCGGCAACTGCACCGTGCCGCTCGACGAGTCCCTCGCCCAGGTGACCGTCGACCTGTCCGGCCGCCCGTACCTCGTGCACACCGAGCCCGAGAACATGGCGCCGATGATCGGCGAGTACGACACCACGATGACCCGGCACATCCTGGAGTCCTTCGTCGCGCAGGCGCAGATCGCCCTGCACGTCCACGTCCCGTACGGGCGCAACGCCCACCACATCGTGGAGTGCCAGTTCAAGGCCCTCGCCCGGGCCCTGCGCTACGCCGCCGAGTTCGACCCGCGCGCGGCCGGCATCCTGCCCTCCACGAAGGGCGCCCTCTAGCCGTGAACGGCCTCAACACCATCCTGATCGTCCTCGGCCTGTTCCTGGCCGGTGGCGTCTACTCCTTCCACAAGCAGAAGATGCCGATGTCGGTCATCGTCCTGCTCGCCATCGGCTCCGCGATGTGTCTCGCCGCCGGAGTCCTGCGGATCCAAGGAATCTGGGAATGAGCACAGCACGCCCCACCAAGAAGGTCGTCGTCTTCGACTACGGCTTCGGCAACGTCCGCTCCGCCGAGCGCGCCCTCGCCCGCGTCGGCGCCGACGTCGAGATCACCCGCGACTACGACAAGGCCATGGACGCCGACGGACTCCTCGTCCCCGGCGTCGGAGCCTTCTCCGCCTGCATGAAGGGCCTGCGCGAGGCCCGCGGCGACTGGATCATCGGGCGCCGGCTCTCCGGCGGCCGCCCGGTCATGGGCATCTGCGTCGGCATGCAGATCCTCTTCGAGCGCGGCATCGAGCACGGCGTGGAGACCGAGGGTCTGGACGAGTGGCCCGGCACGGTCGGCCCGCTCAAGGCCCCGATCGTCCCCCACATGGGCTGGAACACCGTCGAGGCCCCGGCCGACAGCCAGGCCTTCGCCGGCCTGGACGCCGACGCCCGCTTCTACTTCGTGCACTCCTACGCGGCGCGCGAGTGGAGCCTCGAGACCACCAACCCGCTCATCCGCGCCCCCAAGGTCGCCTGGGCCACCCACGGCGAGCGTTTCGTCGCGGCGGTGGAGAACGGGGCCCTGTGGGCCACCCAGTTCCACCCCGAGAAGTCCGGCGACGCCGGCGCCCAGCTCCTCACCAACTGGATCGAGACCCTGTGATGACCGTGTCCTCAGCGAAGCTGGAACTCCTCCCCGCGGTCGACGTCCGCGACGGTCAGGCCGTCCGCCTCGTGCACGGGGTGTCCGGCAGCGAGACCTCCTACGGCTCGCCGCTGGAGGCGGCCCTCGCCTGGCAGCGCTCCGGCGCCGAGTGGCTGCACCTGGTCGACCTCGACGCCGCCTTCGGCACCGGTGACAACCGCGCCCTGGTCGCCGAGATCACCGGCGCCATGGACATCAAGGTCGAGCTCTCGGGCGGCATCCGCGACGACGCCTCGCTCGCCGCGGCCCTCGCCACCGGCTGCACCCGCGTCAACCTCGGCACCGCCGCCCTGGAGACCCCCGAGTGGGCCGCCAAGGCCATCGCCGAGCACGGCGACAAGATCGCGGTCGGTCTCGACGTGCGCGGCACCACCCTCAAGGGCCGCGGCTGGACCAGCGAGGGCGGCGACCTCTACGAGACCCTCGCGCGCCTCGACTCCGAGGGCTGCGCCCGCTACGTCGTCACCGACATCGGCAAGGACGGCACGCTCACCGGCCCCAACCTGGAGCTGCTGAAGAACGTCTGCGCCGCCACCGACCGGCCCGTCGTCGCCTCCGGCGGCATCTCCTCCCTGGACGACCTGCGGGCCCTGGCCGAGCTGGTGCCGCTGGGCGTCGAGGGCGCGATCGTCGGCAAGGCCCTGTACGCCAAGGCCTTCACCCTGGAAGAAGCCCTGAAGGTGGTCTCCGCATGAGCTCCGCAGAAGTACGCCGCATCTCCTCCGGTGGCCCCTACGAGGACGTCATCGCGTACTCCCGCGCCGTGCAGCTGCCGAACGGGCTCGTGCTCGTCTCCGGCTGCACCGCGGGCGACGCGGGCGGCCCGTACGACCAGACCGTCGCGGCCTTCGGCGTCGCCTTCAAGGCCCTCGCCCAGGCCGGGCTCGGCCCCGAGGACGTCGTCCGCACCCGCATGTACCTGACGCACGCCCGCGACGTGGACGAGGTGGGCCGCGCGCACAAGGAACTCTTCGACGCGGTCCGCCCGGCCGCGACCATGCTCATCGTCTCCGGCTTCGTCGACCCGTCGATGGTCGTCGAGGTGGAGGTCGAGGCGTACAAGGCGGTGTCCGGATGAGCCTCGCCGTACGCGTGATCCCCTGCCTGGACGTGGACAACGGCCGGGTCGTCAAGGGCGTCAACTTCCAGAACCTGCGCGACGCCGGTGACCCGGTGGAGATGGCCAAGCTGTACGACGCCGAAGGCGCCGACGAGCTGACCTTCCTCGACATCACCGCCTCCTCCGGCAACCGCGAGACCACGTACGACGTGGTGCGCAGGACCGCCGAGCAGGTCTTCATCCCGCTCACCGTGGGCGGCGGCGTCCGCACGGCGGACGACGTCGACAAGCTGCTGCGGGCCGGAGCGGACAAGGTCGGCGTCAACACCGCCGCCATCGCCCGCCCCGAGCTGATCCAGGAGATCGCGGAGCGCTTCGGCCGCCAGGTCCTCGTCCTGTCGGTCGACGCCCGCCGGACCGGGTCCGGCACCTTCGAGGTCACCACGCACGGCGGCCGCCGGGGCACCGGCATCGACGCCGTCGAGTGGGCCCACCGGGCGGCCGAGCTGGGCGCCGGGGAGATCCTGCTGAACTCGATGGACGCGGACGGCACGAAGGACGGCTACGACACCGAGATGATCGCGGCCGTACGCAAGCACGTCACGGTCCCGGTGATCGCCTCGGGCGGGGCGGGCGCGCTCGGGGACTTCGCACCGGCGATCGAGGCGGGTGCGGATGCCGTGCTGGCGGCGTCGGTGTTCCACTTCGGCGACCTGCGGATCTCCGAGGTCAAGTCCGCGCTCCGCGAAGCGGGCCACCCGGTCCGCTGAGGCCTGTGTTTCCTGGGGCTCCGTCCCAGACCCCGCGCCTCAATCGCCGGCGGGGGCTGGATTTTCCAGCCCCCGCCGCCGGCGATTGAGGCGCGGGCGTCCGGGGGCCGGCCCCCGGCAGCGGCGCCGCGCCTGTGGTCAGATGCCCAGCTTCGCCGTCGTCAACTTCGCCACGGCGTCCTTCTCACCGTCCAGGGTCACCGCGGCGGCGTCCTGACGGCCGAAGCAGAACAGGGTCAGTTCGCCCGGCTCGCCCGTCACCGTCACCACCGGCGCCCCCTTGTGCGCCACCGCCGTCTGGCCGTTCGGGCGGCGCAGGACCAGGCCCACCGGGGAGCGGCGGCCCGTCAGGCGGGCCATCCTCTCCAGGCGGGACCACAGGGAGTCGGAGAACACCGGGTCCAGTTCCCGCGGGGTCCAGTCCGGCTGCGCCCGGCGGACGTCCTCCCCGTGGACGAAGAACTCCACCGCGTTCGCCACCTCGTCGATCTGCTTCAGCGCGTACACCGACATCCTCGGTGGGCCGGTCCGGATCAGCTGGATCAGTTCCTCGTACGGCTTGGCCGCGTACTCCTCCATGGCCTTGTCCAGGCGGGCCTTCAGCACGTTCAGCAGGATCCCGCCCGCCGCGTCCGGCCGCCGCTCCCGGACGACGACGTGCGCGGCCAGTTCGCGGCAGGTCCAGCCGTCGCACAGCGTGGGGGCTTCCGGGCCGGCCGACTCCAACAGGTCCGCGAGCAACAGGCGTTCACGCTTCGCATGGGTAGACATGCAGGCCAGCCTACGGCCGGAACGGCCCGCGTGCCCGCCCATCAGGCGGACGCGGATCATCACCGCCGTCCCGGCCCGGCACAATGTCCGTATGAGTACGTCCCCCCGCCCCGGCTCCCTCGATCCCGCCATCGCCGCACGGCTCAAGCGCTCCGCCGACGGACTGGTACCGGCCATCGCCCAGCAGTACGACACCGGTGAGGTGCTCATGCTCGGCTGGATGGACGACGAGGCCCTGCACCGCACCCTGACCACCGGCCGCTGCACCTACTGGTCCCGCAGCCGCCAGGAGTACTGGGTGAAGGGGGACACCTCCGGCCACTTCCAGCACGTGAAGTCCGTCGCGCTGGACTGCGATGCCGACACCGTGCTCGTCAAGGTCGACCAGGTCGGAGCCGCCTGTCACACCGGGGCCCGGACCTGCTTCGACGACGATGTCCTCCTCCGCGCAGCCGACTAGGTAGGGTCCCACGCAATGGATCTTGAGACGTTCCGCAAGCTCGCGGCCGACCGCCGCGTCATCCCCGTGAGCCGCAAGCTGCTGGCCGACGGGGACACCCCCGTGGGGCTCTACCGCAAGCTGGCCGCCGAACGCCCCGGCACCTTCCTGCTGGAGTCGGCCGAGAACGGCCGCTCCTGGTCCCGGTACTCCTTCATCGGCGTCCGCAGCGACGCCACCCTGACCGCCCGGGACGGCCGCGCGCACTGGATCGGCACGCCGCCCGTCGGCGTACCCACCGACGGCGACCCCCTGGACGCGCTGCGCGCCACCGTCGAGGCCCTGCACACGCCCCGCGACCTCGCGGGCGGGATGCCGCCCTTCACCGGCGGCATGGTCGGCTACCTCGGCTACGACATCGTGCGCCGCCTGGAGCGGATCGGCGAGCACACGGCCGACGACCTCGAACTGCCCGAGCTGACCATGCTGCTCACCTCCGATCTGGCGGTCCTGGACCACTGGGACGGCACCGTCCAGCTCATCGCCAACGCGATCAACCACAACGACCTCGACACGGGCGTGGACGAGGCGCACGCGGACGCCGTGGCCCGCCTCGACGCCATGGAGGCCGACCTCGCGCGGCCCGCCCCGTACACGCCGGCCCCGCTGCCCGCCTCCGAACTGCCGGAGTTCTCCGCCCTCTGGGGCGGCGAGAAGTACCAGGCGGCCGTCGAGGACATCAAGGAGCGGATCCGGGCCGGCGAGGCCTTCCAGGTGGTGCCCTCGCAGCGGTTCGAGACCGCCTGCCGGGCCTCCGCGCTGGACGTCTACCGGGTGCTCCGGGCCACCAACCCGTCCCCGTACATGTACCTCTTCCGCTTCGAGAACGGCTTCGACGTCGTCGGCTCCAGCCCCGAGGCGCTGGTCAAGGTCGAGGACGGGCGGGCCATGGTCCACCCCATCGCCGGCACCCGCCACCGCGGAGCCACGCCGCAGGAGGACCACGAGCTCGCCGAGGAGCTGATGGCCGACCCCAAGGAGCGGGCCGAGCACCTGATGCTCGTCGACCTGGGCCGCAACGACCTCGGCCGGGTCTGCGAGCCGGGCTCCGTCGAGGTCGTCGACTTCATGAGCGTCGAGCGGTACTCGCACGTCATGCACATCGTGTCCACCGTCACCGGACGGGTCGCCGAGGGCCGGACCGCCTTCGACGTGCTCACCGCCTGCTTCCCGGCCGGCACCCTCTCCGGCGCGCCCAAGCCCCGCGCCATGCAGATCATCGAGGAGCTGGAACCCTCCCGCCGCGGCCTCTACGGCGGCTGCGTGGGCTACCTTGACTTCGCCGGGGACTCCGACACGGCCATCGCCATCCGCACCGCACTGCTGCGCGACGGCACGGCGTACGTGCAGGCCGGCGCCGGTGTCGTCGCCGACTCGGTGCCCGAGCTGGAGGACAAGGAGTGCCGCAACAAGGCCGCCGCGGTGCTGCGCGCGGTGGCAGCGGCGAACCGCCTCCACGGCTCCTGAGGGCGTAGGGGATAGTGGGGTGCGTGAGTGCCGTACCCCCGCCCCGAAACGATGCCGCGTCCGAGCCCGAGGCTCCCGACCACCGCAGCGCCCGCCGCAGCGTGGCCGTCGCGCTGCTGCTGGGCGCGCTCGGCGCCACCGTCGTCCTGCTCGCCTCCGGCCGCACCTGGGCCCGGGGCACCGCCGCCATCGGCGGCGACTCGCTCCAGCTGGCCGCGGACGGCCGGACCGTCACCGGTCTCCCGGCCGCCCTGTCCATCGTGGGCCTGGCCGCGCTGGTCGCCGTCTTCGCCGTGCGCGGCAAGAGCCGCCTGCTGGTGTCGGGCCTGCTGGCGCTCAGCGGCCTGGGCGCCGTGCTGTCCGCGCTCCTCGGCTCGGACGGCCGTCGGGCCCTGGACGCGCAGGCCGCCCGTACGACCGCGGACAGCGGTGCGCACGTGGCCGGGCTGACCCAGACGACGTGGCCCTACGTCACGGCCGCCGGCGCGGTCCTGATCCTGGCCGCCGGGCTGCTGGCGCTGCGCTTCGGCCGGAGCTGGCCCTCGATGGGAGGCCGCTACGAGCGTGACGGCAGCCCCCGTCAGCGCGCCGTCGCGGCCGTGGATCCGGACCGGCCGGAAGATCTGTGGAAGGCTCTGGACCGGGGCGAGGACCCGACCACGGACCCGACCGACGGCCCGGCCCGCTGACCCGACCCCCCTGGACGGCGGGGCCGCCCTGTGCGGGACAATGGTCACCGAGCGTTCGACACAGACCGCACGTTCGACACAGCAGCGCGACAGAGCAACGAGGAGCAACTCATGGCGGGCACTAGCCACGGACACACCCCGGCCGCCTGGACCGGTGTCATCATCGCCTTCATCGGTTTCTGCATCTCCGGCGCCTTCATGGTGATCGCGAACCCGCTCGGCTTCTGGGCCGGTCTCGTCGTCGTCGCGCTCGGCGGTGTCGTGGGCATGGCGATGAAGGCCGCGGGCATGGGTGCGCCGAAGGCCTCTCACAGGGACCTCGCCGAGGTCATCGCCGCCAGCAAGGTCCCTGCCAAGGTCTGACGCGGCCGACGGGGTACGCGACGAGATGCAGCGCAGCCGAAAGGCGCGGCCCCGCCGGGCTGCGCCTTTTGTCATGACCGGAGAGAATCACTGGGTGGACGCCTCCCGTACCCCCGATGTCCTGCCGCCGGCCGTGCCCCCGGCGTCCCCCGCGCCCCCGCGGTCCCGGGCGCGCCGGCTCGCCGTCCCGGCGTCCTACCTGGCCGGGGCCGTGGCCGCCTTCGCGTACGTGGGCACCGTGGACCCCAACGAGCCGGGCCACTATCCGGTCTGCCCGCTGCTGCGGCTGACCGGGATCCTGTGCCCGGGCTGCGGCGGTCTGCGCAGTGCGCACGCGTTCGCCCACGGCGATCTGGTCACGGCCTTCGGGGCAAACGCCCTCGCCGTCACGGGCTACTTCGTCTTCGCGGGGTTCATGACCCTGTGGCTGGTCCGCGCCTTCCGCGGCGGCCCGGTCCCCCGGATCGTCCTGCCGCGGCCGTACTGGTGGGCGCTCGGTGCACTGGCCCTGGTCTTCGTCGTCGTGCGAAATCTTTCTTTCGGCTCGATGCTGGCCCCCTGAGCCCCTGAGCCCCTGAGCCCCTTGAGCAGCCCATACGGAGCCCGGCTTCCGGATGTCCAGTTACTGGGACGCCGTCAACCACGTGCGGAGGGCAAGGCCTCCTGCGGATACCATTTGAATTGCTGACCTTGCAGTTGTACGTGTCTGCAAGGCGGCCGACCGTCATCGACCCGGAAGGGGGCCGCTCGCGTGAGTGTGCTCGACGAGATCATCGAAGGGGTCCGCGAAGACCTTGCCGAACGGCAGGCCCGCGTGAGCCTCGACGAGCTCAAGGAGCGTGCCGCCAAGGCGCCCCAGGCCAAGGACGGCGTCGCTGCCCTGCGCGGCGACAGCGTCAAGGTGATCTGCGAGGTCAAGCGCTCCAGCCCCTCCAAGGGCGCGCTGGCCGCGATCGCGGATCCGGCCGGGCTCGCCGCCGACTACGAGGCGGGCGGTGCGGCGGTCATCTCCGTCCTCACCGAGCAGCGTCGTTTCGGCGGCTCGCTGGCCGACCTGGAGGCCGTCCGCGCCCGCGTGGACATCCCGATCCTGCGCAAGGACTTCATCGTCACGGCGTACCAGCTCTGGGAGGCCCGCGCCTACGGCGCCGACCTCGTGCTGCTGATCGTCGCGGCCCTGGAACAGGAGGCCCTCGTCTCCCTCATCGAGCGGGCCGAGTCCATCGGTCTCACCCCGCTCGTCGAGGTCCACGACGAGGAGGAAGTGGAGCGCGCGGTCGCCGCCGGTGCCAAGATCATCGGCGTCAACGCCCGCAACCTCAAGGACCTCAAGGTCGACCGCTCCACCTTCGAGCGCGTCGTCGGAGAGATCCCGGCCCACATCGTCAAGGTCGCCGAATCCGGCATCCGCGGGCCGCACGACCTGATCGCCTACGCCAACGAGGGCGCCGACGCCGTCCTCGTCGGGGAGTCCCTGGTGACCGGCCGCGACCCGAAGGCGGCCGTGGCCGACCTCGTCGCCGCCGGCGCCCACCCCGCCCTGCGCCACGGGCGGAGCTGACCCGTCCCCATGGCCCACGACCTCCCCTCCGTCCGCACGCAGACCGCGCCGCCGGCAGCCCGCCGCGGCCCGGTCGGCGTGCCGACGGCGCACGCACCCCTGGCGCGCGGCTGCCGCCCCCGCGGCTGCCGTGCCCCGGCCCGGCGCGTGCACGGTCGGCGGGTCCGGTACGTGATCGGCTCCGAGCCCGGTCAGGTCAACGGCATGCGATGGCGCCGCGGAGGCGCGCTGTAACGAGGGCCGCCGCGGCCCGGTACGCGAGACGTACCGCGCCGCGAGCCGCTCCCGTCCGGCCTGCCGCCCGAGCCGGCCGGCTCGGGGCGCGGGCCGCTCCGCACCGTACGCGCGACATCCCCCAGCGGGGTGTGCGCCGTACTTGCGGGCGGCGCAATACGGTGAATCCACCCGCCGCACATCGCACCCGTAGGAGCACTGGACATGTCCAGCGAGTTCTTCATTCCGGACCCGGAGGGTCACGTTCCCAACGCCGAGGGTTACTTCGGCGACTTCGGCGGCAAGTTCATCCCGGAGGCGCTCGTCGCCGCCGTGGACGAGGTCGCCGTCGAGTACGAGAAGGCCAAGGGCGACCCGGCCTTCGCGGCCGAGCTCAACGACCTCATGGTCAACTACACCGGCCGCCCCAGCGCCCTCACCGAGGTGCCGCGCTTCGCCGAGCACGCCGGCGGCGCGCGGATCTTCCTCAAGCGCGAGGACCTGAACCACACCGGCTCGCACAAGATCAACAACGTGCTGGGCCAGGCGCTGCTCACCAAGCGCATGGGCAAGACCCGGGTCATCGCCGAGACCGGCGCCGGCCAGCACGGGGTGGCCACCGCCACCGCCTGCGCGCTCTTCGGCCTCGAGTGCGTCATCTACATGGGCGAGATCGACACCGAGCGCCAGGCGCTGAACGTCGCCCGCATGCGGATGCTGGGCGCCGAGGTCATCGCCGTGAAGTCCGGCTCCCGGACACTCAAGGACGCGATCAACGAGGCGTTCCGCGACTGGGTCGCCAATGTGGACCGGACCCACTACCTCTTCGGTACGGTCGCCGGCCCCCACCCCTTCCCGGCCATGGTCCGCGACTTCCACCGCGTCATCGGGGTCGAGGCCCGCCGCCAGATCCTGGAGCGCGCCGGCCGGCTGCCCGACGCCGTCGCGGCCTGCGTCGGCGGCGGTTCGAACGCCATCGGCCTCTTCCACGCCTTCATCCCGGACGCCGGCGTCCGCCTGGTCGGCTTCGAGCCCGCCGGGCACGGCGTCGAGACCGGCGAGCACGCGGCCACGCTGACCGCCGGCGAGCCCGGGATCCTGCACGGCTCCCGCTCGTACGTCCTCCAGGACGAGGAGGGCCAGATCACCGAGCCGTACTCCATCTCGGCCGGTCTGGACTACCCGGGCATCGGCCCGGAGCACTCCTACCTCAAGGACTCCGGCCGCGGCGAGTACCGCGCGGTCACCGACGACGCCGCGATGCAGGCCCTGCGCCTGCTGTCGCGCACCGAGGGGATCATCCCGGCGATCGAGTCGGCGCACGCCCTCGCGGGCGCCCTGGACCTCGGCAAGGAGCTCGGCAAGGACGGCCTGCTGGTCGTCAACCTGTCCGGCCGCGGCGACAAGGACATGGACACGGCGGCCCGCTACTTCGGGCTGTACGACGGCGAGACCGAAGGGGAGTCGAAGTGAGCACGGCCAGCGAGAAGACCGGGCGCGTCCAGCTGCTGAGCGACACCCTCGCCAAGGCGAAGTCCGAGGACCGCGCGGCCCTCGTGGCCTACCTCCCGGCGGGCTTCCCGACCGTCGACGGCGCCATCGAAGCGGTCAAGGCCGTCATCGAGGGCGGCGCGGACGTGGTCGAGATCGGCCTCCCGCACAGCGACCCGGTGCTGGACGGCGCGATCATCCAGACCGCCGACGACATCGCCCTGCGCGGCGGAGTCAAGATCGCCGACGTGATCCGTACCGTCCGCGAGGCGCACGAGGCCACCGGGGCCCCGGTCCTGGTGATGACCTACTGGAACCCCATCGACCGCTACGGCGTCGAGCGGTTCACGGCCGAGCTGGCGGCGGCGGGCGGCGCCGGCTGCATCCTGCCCGACCTGCCGGTGCAGGAGTCCGCGCTGTGGCGCGAGCACGCCGAGAAGCACGGTCTGGCGACCGTCTTCGTCGTCGCCCCCAGCAGCAAGGACGCGCGGCTGGCCACCATCACCGCGGCCGGTTCCGGCTTCGTCTACGCCGCGTCCCTCATGGGGGTCACCGGCACCCGCGAATCGGTCGGCAACCAGGCCCAGGACCTGGTCCGGCGCACGCGTGCCACGACCGACCTGCCGGTCTGCGTCGGCCTCGGCGTCTCCAACGCCGTCCAGGCCAAGGAGGTCGCCGGCTTCGCCGACGGGGTGATCGTCGGCTCGGCCTTCGTGAAGCTGCTGCTGGACGCGCCGGACCTGCCCGCCGGGCTGGACGCCGTACGGGCGCTCGCGGGCGACCTCGCGGAAGGCGTCCGCAGGAGCTGACGGGCCCGAGGGTGCCCCGTTCGATCGAAAGCGCGGAACTCTGACCGGGTTCTGTAGCCCGATCGGGTGGAAAGGGGAGCAGGGAGGCACGCGAGTGCCTCCCTGCTTCGTTTGGCCGAACGTGAGCGAGAAGAACGACGGTGCGAACCGCGATGCGACGAAACGATCGGCCCGGGAGCGACTCCAGGAGGAGCGCCAGCGGCAGAAGACCCAGGACAAGCGCCGGCGGACCCTCATCGTGGCGTCGGCGGTGGTCGGCGTCCTCGGTCTGGCGACCGTCGTCGGCGTGATCGCGGCCAACACCGGCAAGAGCGGCGGCTCCAAGGCGGGCCCCGTGGTCGCCCCCTCCGGGGCCACCGGAAAGGACGCCCTCGCCATCCGGACGGGCAAGGGCGAGGCGAAGTCCACCCTCACCGTGTGGGAGGACTTCCGCTGCCCCGCCTGCAAGTCCTTCGAGGACAACTACCGGGACACGATCCACGAGCTGGAGGCCAAGGGCCTGCTCAAGGTCGACTACCACCTGGTCACGCTCATCGACGGGAACATGGGCGGCAGCGGTTCGCTGAAGGGTGCGAACGCGGCGGCCTGTGCCCAGGACGCCGGAAAGTTCACCGAGTACCACGACGTCCTCTTCCAGAACCAGCCGCAGGAGGTCGACGACGCCTACGGCAAGAACGAGAAGCTGCTGGAACTGGCGGGCAAGGTGAACGGGCTGGACACCCCCGCGTTCCGCAAGTGCGTCGAGGACGGCACCCACAACAGCTGGGTGGGCAAATCGCACGAGGCCTTCATCGCCGGGAAGCACCGGGGCACGCCGACCGTGCTCCTGGACGGCAAGAACATCTTCGCCGACGAGGCCAACCCGGTGACCCCGCAGAAGCTGAAGGAACAGGTGGAGGGGGCTGCCAAGGGCTCCGGCGGGACCGTGGCCGACAAGGGCGCCGACAAGGCGGCGGGGAAGGCCTCGCCGTCGGCGGGATCCGGGACGAAGGCCGGAGCGAAGGCCTCGCCGTCCGCTTCGAAGACGGCGTCGAACGGCTCCGCGAACCGCTCTGCGACCGGCTCCCCGGGGGACTGAGGACGGTCCGGGGGAGGTCTGCACGAGGGCCGGCCGCCGGCCGGTCCATGTCTGGATTTGGTTTCGTCTTGCCGGGCGGTTGCCGTACGCACCGCCCGGCAGGGTAGCGTCATGTCTGCCATGGACCTTGCTTACATCCCCAGTCCGTCGACCGGCGTGATCCATCTCGGACCGATCCCGCTCCGCGGCTACGCGTTCTGCATCATCATCGGCGTCTTCGTCGCCGTCTGGCTCGGCAACCGTCGCTGGATCGCGCGCGGCGGCAAGCCGGGCACGGTCGCGGACATCGCCGTGTGGGCGGTGCCCTTCGGCCTGGTCGGTGGTCGCCTCTACCACGTGATCACCGACTACCAGCTGTACTTCGGCGAGGGCCGCAACTGGGTCGACGCCTTCAAGATCTGGGAGGGCGGCCTCGGCATCTGGGGTGCGATCGCGCTGGGCGCGGTGGGTGCCTGGATCGGCTGCCGGCTGCGCGGGATCCCGCTGCCGGCCTGGGCCGACGCCCTGGCTCCCGGCATCGCGCTGGCCCAGGCCTGCGGCCGCTGGGGCAACTGGTTCAACCAGGAGCTGTACGGCCGGGCCACCGACCTGCCGTGGGCGGTGGAGATCACCGCGGGCCCGAACCGCGACGCGGGCACCTACCACCCGACCTTCCTGTACGAGTCGCTGTGGTGCATCGGCGTCGCGCTGCTGGTCATCTGGGCCGACCGCCGCTTCACGCTCGGGCACGGACGGGCCTTCGCCCTGTACGTCGCCGCGTACTGCGTGGGCCGCGGCTGGATCGAGTACATGCGGGTCGACGAGGCGCACCACATCCTGGGCGTGCGGCTGAACGTCTGGACCTCGATCGTGGTCTTCGTCCTGGCCGTGGTCTACCTGGTGCTGTCGGCGAAGCTGCGGCCGGGCCGCGAGGAGGTCGTCGAACCCGCCACCCCCGGCGGTGAGGCGGGCGACGCCGAGGCCAAGGACCCCGACGGCAAGAGCACCGGGTCCAAGGACGCCGAGGCGAAGGATGCCAAGGCGAAGGACGCGGAGCCCAAGGACGCCAAGGCCGATCTGCGCAAGGCCGAGCCGGCCGAGCCGGCCGAGCCGGCCGAGGCCCCGGGGGCCGAGACGCGCTGACCGGAGGAGTCACGCAAGAGGGGTGCCGCGTACCGCGCGGCACCCCTCTTCGTCTGCCGGTGCCGACTGACATGATCATCCCCGATGACCGTCGTCACGAGGGGGAGACCATGACCGAACAGCTACCGAAGACCGCCCGCCGGGCCCTGCTGACCGGAGCCGTGGCCGGACTGGCCGGAGCCGCGGTGATGTCCGGCGGCGCGCCGGCCACCGCGGCGGGCACGGCCACGGGCCCGAGCACGCCGGACTGGTTCGACGTGAAGGGCCACGGCGCGGTCGGCGACGGAGCCACCGACGACACCGCCGCCGTCCAGCGCGCACTCGACGCGGCAGCCGCCGCCGGTGGCGGCACCGTGTACTTCCCTGTCGGGAAGTACCTGGTCAAGCCCGCTGCCGGCGCCCCGGCCCTGGCCGTCAAGGCCGACGGCATCCGCCTCGTCGGCGCCGGGGCCAAGGCCGCCACCCTGGTCAAGGGCGGCGACGGCATCCTGCTGCGGATGTCCGGGACGGGAGCGGCCTACTCCACCGGCGCCACGCACCGCCGCCACTGCGCCGTGGAGAACCTCGGCTTCAACGGCAACCGCAAGACCGGCCTGCTGGTGGAGCTGTACTACAACAACAACTCCGCCTTCCGTGACGTCTTCATGTCGTCGAACAACGACATGTGCATCGACGCCGTGGAGTTCTGGGACTCGCGCTTCACCAACCTGGTCGTCGAGGACTGCACCGGCACCACCGGCAGCACCACCCAGCCCAACATCTGGCTGCGCAACGCCTCCTCCGCCACCGAGGGCGCCTGGGGCCACAGCAAGGACAACATCAACCAGATCCACTTCATCGGCTGCCGCCTGGAGGCGTTCGGCACCGGCGCGCTGTGGATCGGGCAGGGCGCGGTCACCACCAACAACCCCAACGGCATCTACCTCACGGACTGCAAGTTCGAGACCTCCCGGATGCAGGGCGGCCCGCACCTGAAGACCGACGCGGGCTGCAAGCACGTCTACGCGAACCACATCTACTGCTACGCGGGCGACTTCGCGGCCGGCACCCCGGCCACGGCGCGGAACATCATCAGCTGGGCGGCGAGCTCCAGCGCGCTGGAGAACGTGGTCATCGCCAACCGGGACCGGGCCACCGTCAACGCGGGCGTGGCCCTGTACTCGGGACCCGGCTCCACCGCCGTGCTGCGCAACGTCGTCGGGCTGTACGGCACCGCGCCCACCGGCACCCACATCTACTACGAGCAGTCCTCCACCGGGGACTTCCGGGTGGAGAACAGCTACGGCACCCTCGGAGCCCAGGCCACCGGCACGATCCCGGTCAAGAACGCGCCGAACCCGCCGCTGCGGCTGGTGCCCGGCCCGGTCACCGACGCCTCCTTCACCCGCCCGCCGCTCGACGGCACCATGGCCGTGGACTCCGCCAACAAGCGGCTCTACGTCCGGGTCGGCGGTCAGTGGCTCTGGTCGGCACTCAACGCGTAGCCATCCGGCGGGACAGGGCCAGGGTGCGGTGGGCCGCGGCCACGACGGCCGGGTCCACGAACCGGCCGTCGGGCAGGGCCAGCGCGCCCGGCGTGGCCCGGGCGGCGCTGAGGATCTCCTCGGCGGCCGTCACCTCCTCCGGTGCCGGAAGGTAGGCCCCCTCGATCACCGGCAGCTGGCGCGGATGGATCGCCGCCCGGCCGAGGAAGCCGAGGGACCGGCCGCGGACGCACGAGACGGCCAGCGCCTCCAGGTCCCGGATGTCCGGGAAGACCGACTGGGCCGGGGGCGCCAGCCCCGCCGCACGGGCCGCCACCACCACCCGCGACCGGCACCAGTCCAGCCCCGTCTCCGCGCTGACGGCCAGATCGGCCCGCAGGTCCGCCTCGCCGAGGGACAGCCCGCGCAGGGCGGGGTGCGCGCGGGCGATCTCGTAGGCGCGCTCCACGCCCAGCGCCGACTCCAGCAGGGCGTGGAGGCCGACCCCGCCGGTCCGGTCGGCGATGGCGCCGATCTGTTCCGGGGCGCTGATCTTGGGCAGCCGCAGCCCGGCGAGCCCGCGCAGCCCGCCGAGCGCGTTGAGGTCGGCGCCGCCCCAGGGGGAGTCCAGGGCATTGACGCGGACGTGCACGGGGACCGGGGGCCGCTCGCCGAGCAGTTCGGCGGTGGCGGCGCGGGCGTACTCCTTGCGGGAGGCCGGTACTGCGTCCTCCAGGTCGACGATCACGGCGTCCGCCCCGCAGCCGAGTGCCTTGGCGACCACCGCGGGGCGGTCGCCGGGTGCGTACAGCCAGGTCAGGATCACAGAGCCCCCTCGGTCCGCAGCGCGGTGATCTCGGCCCGGGTCAGCCCGAGCTCGGTCAGGACCTCGTCGGTGTCCGCGCCGTGCGGGCGGCCGGCCCAGCGGATCCCGCCGGGGGTCTCGGACAGCCGGAAGAGGATGTTCTGCATCCGCAGCGGGCCCAGCTCCGGGTCCTCGATCTCGGTGACCGTGTCGAGGGCCGCGAACTGGGGGTCGGCCATCACGTCCCGGATGTCGTACACGAGGGCGACGGCCGCCTCGGCGTCCTCGAAGGCCGCGACGACCTCCTCGGCCTTGTGCCGGGCGATCCAGCCGCCGACCGCCTCGTCCAGGACGTCCGTGTGGCGGGCCCGGCCGGCCCCGGTCGCGAACCAGGGCTCCGCGATCAGCTCCGGGCGGCCGACCAGCCGTACGACCCGCTCGGCGATGGACTGCGCGGAGGTGGACACGGCCAGCCAGCGGCCGTCGGCGCTGCGGTAGGTGTTGCGGGGGGCGTTGTTCGCGGAGCGGTTGCCGCTGCGGGGCTGGACGTAGCCGAGCTGGTCGTACCAGAGCGGGTGTGGGCCGAGCACCGTGAGGATCGGCTCGATGATGGCCAGGTCCACGACCTGGCCGTGCCCGGTGCGGTCGCGTCCGGCCAGGGCCGTCATCACGGCGTACGCGGTGGTCAGCGCGGCGATCGAGTCGGCGAGCCCGAACGGCGGCAGGGTCGGCGGCCCCTCCGGTTCCCCGGTGATCGCGGCGAAACCGCTCATCGCCTCGGCCAGGGTGCCGAAGCCCGGGCGGTGGGCGTACGGGCCCTGCTGGCCGAAGGCCGTCACGCGGGCCAGGACGAGGCGCGGGTTGGCGGTGGACAGCTCGGGCCAGCCGAGGCCCCACTTCTCCAGGGTGCCGGGGCGGAAGTTCTCGATGACCACGTCGGCGGTGGCGGCCAGGCGCAGCAGGGTGTCCCGCCCGCCCGGGGCGGACAGATCGAGGGTCATCGTCCGCTTGTTCCGGCCGAGCAGCTTCCACCACAGGCCGATCCCGTCCTTGGCGGGGCCGTGGCCGCGGGAGGGGTCGGGGATGCCGGGGTGCTCGACCTTGACGACCTCGGCGCCGAAGTCGCCGAGCAGGGTGGCGGCGAGCGGCCCGGCGAACAGGGTGGCCAGATCAACCACGCGCAGCC
>NZ_JARAYQ010000180.1:0-18020 GCF_033794505.1 Streptomyces sp. MB09-01
CCCCCGGACCCCCGGCCCGGCCGGGAAGACCCACCCGGACGACGACATCGGCTGGCCCAAGAGATAGCCCCGGCCCCGACGACGACCGGCGCGCGGGGCCCAGGTGCTCGGCCCGCCGGCCCGGCCGCCCCGCCGGCCGGATCAGGCCCGCCCGCCGCCGAACACCTCCTCGACCAGCCTGTCCTGCGCCTTCTGGAACGCCCCCGCCAGGGACATCGCCGCGTCGTCCACGTAGTTCAGGGCGGCGGTCAGCGTCTTGCCGCCGCCGGGCGTGCTGTACATCAACGCCGCGTGGCCGCCGTGGCCGCCGTTGTGGAAGAGCACGGTGGCGCCGTTCCCGCCCACGTCCTGCACGCGCAACCCCAGGCCGAAGCCGCTCCGGGCGTGCGGCGTGCACATCTCGGCCAGCAGCGGCGCCGGCAGGAGAGTGCCGCCCGTCAGGGCGCAGAGGAAGGTGTGCAGGTCCCGCGTGGTCGAGATCATGTCTCCGCCGGCAGAGATCCAGGAGGGGTTGTGGCGGGTGACGTCGACCGTCTCCTGCCGGCCGGCGTCCTCGTACCGGTAGTAGGCGCGGGCGTACGGCTCGGGAATGTCCGGCGAGGTGCCGGGCATCACGGTGCCCGACAGGCCGAGCGGCCCCAGGATCCGCTCCTGCGTCTCCTCGGCGCACGAGCGGCCGGTGACCTTCTCGACCAGCAGCCTGGCCAGCACGTAGTTGGTGTTGGAGTAGCTCCAGCCCGTCCCCGGCTCGAACCGCGCCGGCTTCGACAACGACAGCCGTACCAGCTCCTCGGGCCGGTAGGTCCTGAACCGGCCCTCCACCCACTCCCGGCCCGCGATCGTGGAGGGGATCCCGTGCGCGACCGTCCCGTCCGCCAGGAGCTCACCGGTGTGGTTGAACACCCCGCTGGTGTGCTGCAGCAGCATCCGCACCGTGATCCGCCGGTCCAGCCCGAACGCCGGCAGGCAGTCGGCCGCCGGGGTGTCCAGCGCGATCCTGCCTTCGGCCACCAGTTGCAGCACCACGGTCGCGGTGAAGGTCTTGGTGTTGCTGCCGATCCGGACGTGCCCGTCGGCCGGCGGCTCGCCGCTGCGGCCCAGCTCGGCGACGCCGGCGCTGCCGGCCCACTCGCCCCGCTCGTCGTGCACGCGCATCGTCACTCCGGCGACACCGGAGTCGACGATCTCCCGCAGGGCCTTCTGCAGTTCCGGGCGGTCCGCCACGGCGGCGGAGTTCTTCGTGGCGGGGAGGGACTCGCTCATGGGCATTCCTCGATCTCGCGATGGGCAGGTGTCCGGCACGGCTCGAAAGCGCAGCGCGGCCCGGTGGTTCGGCGCCGCCGCCCCCTTTTCGAGGCGGCCGTGCGATGAGCGTGCACCCTGACCCAAGGTCAAGGTCAACCTCCTGCGCGGCCATGGGCTGACCGCAGGCGCGCTACCCTCGCCCCTGTGATCGCCCGCAACCCGAACCCCGAGGCCGCCCACGACCGGGAGGTGTGCTGAGCCGATGGCAGACGGGCTCACCATCGGTCAGGCGGCGGCGTTCGTCGGCGTCACGATCAAGACCGTGCGGCACTATCACCGGCTCGGCCTGGTCGCCGAGCCGGACCGGGACGGTTCCGGCTACCGGCGTTACAGGTCGGCCGACCTGCTCCGGATGGTCCAGGTGCGGACCCTGGCCGGGGCCGGCGTGCCGCTGGCCGAGATCGGTGACCTGCTCGACGCGGATCCCGAACGGTTCGCCGCCGCCCTGGACGACGTCCACCGCCGCCTCACCGAACGGATCGAGGACCTGAGCGCGCGCCGCGCCACGCTGCACCGGCTCGCCCACGGCGACCGGGTCCTGCTGCCCGACCGCGCCTGCGCCGTCCTGGACCGGCTCGCCGAACTCGGCTTCAGCCCCGACTACCTGGCCGGCCAGCGGGAGGCCCTGGTGCTGGCCCGGGCGCTGGTTCCGGAGATCTTCGACAGCTTCCTGGTCCGCCTCGAACACGCCCTCGACGATCCCGAGCACGTCGAGCTGACCAAGCGCGGATGGGAGGCGAGGTCCTGGGATCCGCACGACCCGCGGATCGAGGAGCTGGCCTCCGCCCTGACCGGCAAACTGCTGGCCAACCGCGCGCTGCTGGCGGCGCCGGCCGGCTTCCACAACCGGCCCGACGCCGCCTCCCGGTACGCACTGGTCAACCACCACCGCGAAGACCAGACACCCTCCCTCGCCCGGTTGAACACCCTGGTCGAGGCGAACCTGCGCGCAGCCGGCATCGACATCCCGCGTCAGTGAGGGCCGCGGCCACCGCCGTCACCCCGGCCGACGGACCGCCCGGACCGCCCCTGACGGTCAGACACCGCCCGCCGGGCCCGCGTACCCGCCGGCGGTCACCGCGGGCGGCGAGGTGTCCGGCCCACCGGGCGTGTCGGTGTCCGTCGCCCGTTCGCGGCGGCGGGTGACCCACAGCACGGCCGCCGCGTAGAGGAGGACCATGGGGACGTCGACGGCCATGGCCACCCCGTCCATGTCGGCGGCGGTCTCCTGTGAGGCGAACGCGCCGGCGAACGCGGCCGCGATGCTCATTCCCACCAGGTTGTTGAGGACGTGCAGGGCGATGGCGGCTTCCAGCCCGCCCGTACGGATGGTCAGCCAGCCCGTCACCACCCCGAAGACGACGAGGTCCGCGAAGCCCCAGACGGTGCCCCACCCGTGGGCCGCGGCGAACAGCAGGGCCTGCGGTGCGATCGCCGCCCACGGCGAGCGGCACCAGGAGCCGACCGCCTGCAGCAGCCAGCCGCGGAACACGTACTCCTCGGCGGCGGCCTGGAACGGCACCAGGAGCCACACCGTCGCAAGACCGGTGAGGAACGTCGACGTGCCCGCCCACGCCAGGTCCTCACCCTCGCCCGCCGGGCCCGGCATCAACGCCTGGACCGCGACCATGAGCAGGACCAGGGGCAGGGCCAGCGCGAGGCACGTGGCCAGCCGGCGCCGGCGGAGCCGGCCCTCGACCGACGACACCGTCCCCGCCGGGCGGCGCTGCGCGCTGTACGCGGCAAGCAGCACGACAGGCGTCATGACGGCTATGGACAGCAAGGCCAGCGCGGTGTCGCCGATGTCGCCCCAGACGGCCATCCCGTCCGGGTCGAGGGGGCGGTCCACGAGCCGGCCCACGATCTCGGCGCCGAGGAACAGCGCCGGCATCATCACGACGACCCCGAGGAGCACCAACGCCGTTCCGGCCAGCGGTCGCCACCAGCTGTGATACCCGGTCGCCAAGGCCAGCCGGTGGAACGGCAGGGGGCGGGAGGACCCGGAGCCAGGGGGGAACGCCCGTGCCGGGCCGAGGGCCGTCGTGTCATTCGTCATGGCACCAGCATTCGCCATGGCCCCGGCGGCCACCGTCCCGGCCTCGTCGAGGTCCTGCCCGTGGAGAAGGAGGGCCGCTGCAGCGGGGGAGCGGCGCTCAGACGGCGTACAGGTCGAAGGTCGAGCCCCGCTTCGGCCCCGCCTGCACGTCCAGCGCCGGGTCGACGGCCAGCATGGCCTGGTGCAGGCGCTGGAGTTGCGGCGACGGCTCCACCCCCAGGTCCTCGATCAGCCGGCCCCGCAGCCGCCGGTACACGTCCAGGGCCGTCGCCTGCCGGCCCGACCGGTACAGCGCCACCATCGCCTGCGAGTGCAGTCCTTCGTGCTGCGGATGCCGGGCGATCAGCTCCGTGAGCTCGGCCAGCAGCTCCGTGTGCCGGCCCAGCCGCAGATCCACGTCGATCCGCCGCTCCACGGTGACCAGCCGGCTCTCCTCCAGCCGCAACACCTCGATCTCCAGGATCGGGCCCACCCGTACGTCGACCAGCGCGGGCCCCTGCCACAGCGCGAGCGCCGCGCGCAGCATGGCCGCCGCGCTCTCGTCGTCGCCCTGCTCGAAGTCGCTCTGGCCCCGGGCCACGAGGCCCTCGTACTCGTGCACGTCCACCGCCTCCGGCGGGATCTGCAGCAGGTACCCGCCGTGCCGCGTGACGAGGACCTCTTTCGCGCCACCGGCGCCGCCCGCACCCGCGCCCGGCCCCATGGCGGTACCCAGCCGCCGGCGCAGCTGGAGTATGTACGTCTGCAAGGTCGTCAGCGCGCTCTGCGGCAGGTTGGTGCCCCAGAGCTCCTCCATGAGCGTGGGCACCGGCATCACCCGGCCCGGGTAGAGGGCGAGGAGCGTCAGGATCTGCCGCGGCTTGCGTGCGGTCGGAACGATCGAACCCCCGTTGACCTCGGCACTCAACGGACCCAGCACCTGAATCTTCACCGTCTCCTCCGCACGTCGTCGAGTCCCTCGTTGTTCGGCCTTCGACTCGGGGCACGGTAGCGGTCCCTGAACGATGTCACCGGTTTCTCAAGCTCCCTTCGAGCCCCTCTCCAAGCCCCGCCCCACAGCCGCGGGAACCACGGCCGCACCAGGCGGAACACCGCACGAACAGTCCCCGGGAGCGCTCCCCGGGCGTCCGGAAACATCCCTGGGACCACACCCACACCGGAACCCGCTCCCGCACACACCGGAACCCGCTCCCGCACGCGCAGGCACACCGCTCCCGCATCCGCTCCCGCACCGGCACGCACCCGCATACCGCACCCGCTCCGGCACCAGCACGCTCACGCGCACGCGCATCGGCCGCAGCCGTGCACCCACCCGCATCCCCGAACCCGAAGCCGTCCCGGCAGCGCCCACCGAAGGGGGAGGCACGCCGCACGCCTGAGCCGGCAACTCCCGTACTGGGCAGATTCTTTGGCACCTGCTGAGCTACACGCCCGCCGCGGCGGCCCCGGCGCCGGCCGACGCACCACCGCGCGCCTGCGCCCGGTACTCCCGTACCCTCTCGCCGTCCACGAGGCCCGGCAGCAGCAGGGCCCACATCGCCGCCACCTTCCGCTGCAGCTCCCGGTAGGGCATCCCGGTACCGGACAGGACCTCGATCCCGCACGCCGCCGCCGTCACCAGCGCCTGCGCGCCCTCCCACCCGCGCTCCGCCGCCGGCACTTCACCCGCGTCCCTCGCCAGCCGGAGCAGCGTACAGACCGCCGAGATCCACGCCGCGTGGAAGTCCACCACCGCCGGCCGCGCCCCGCACTCCTTGGTGATCCGGAAGCTCGCCGGGATCGCCGGATCCTCGTGCAGCGTCGTGGCCAGCCAGTGCGTGATGTCGATCAGCGCCTGCAACGGCGAGGCCCCAGACTCGCGCAGGGCCCGCACCTCGTCGTGCAGCAGGGTGTGCCCCCGCTGCTGCACGGCCTCCGCCAGCTCGTCCTTGGAGGCGAAGTGAAAGTACAGCGCCCCCTTCGTCACCCCGGCCGCGCCCGCGATCTCGTCCAGCGTCGCGTTGGCGTAGCCGTTGCGGTGGAACATCTCGGCCGCGGCACCGACCAGCCGCCTACGGGTTCGCTCCGACCTCTCCTGCACCGAGCCGTCCCCTCTCGCCGCCACCGACGCAGCCCCCGCGCCCCGAAGGCCCCTGACAGGCCGCGGAGCGCAGACCCCGAACGCCTCGGGGACCCCCACCTCAGACCCGTACGAGCCGCTCGCCCCCGGGCTCGACGCCGGGCTCGGAGAGGCTCTCGGGACCCGCCATCAGGATCGAGCGCTGCAGGCGCCGCAGCGCCACGGACGGCTCCAGCCCCAGCTCGCGCACCAGCGTCCCGCGCAGCCGCTGGTAGACGTCCAGCGCCTCGCCGCGCCGGCCCGAGCGGTGCAGAGCGAGCATGAACTGGCCGTGCAGGTTCTCGTGCGTGCGGTACCGGCTCGCCAGCACGGTCAGTTCGGCCAGCAGCTCCCGGTGCCGGCCCAGCCGCAGGTCCGCCTCGATCCGCTGGTCGAGGGCGCACAGCCGCGTCTCCTCCAGCCGCCTGGCCTCCATGTCCAGCTGGACCCCGCTCTGCACGTCGGCGAAGGCGGGCCCGGACCACAGGGCCAGCGCCTCGCGCAGCAGCCGCGCCGCGGCGGGGAAGTCACCCGCGTCCATGGCGCGGTATCCGCTCCCGGCGAGCCGGTCGAACTCCCGCACGTCCAGAACTCCGCCGCCGCTGCTCAGCAGATAGCCACCCGGCAGGGTCACGAGTATGTCCTTCGCGGTCCGCACGCCCGCGCCGGGACCGGCGCCGGCCTCCGCGCCGGGATTCCTACCGCCCTCCGCGCCCTCGGCCGCGCCCCGCTCCAGAGCGGTCGCGATGAGGGCGCGTAACTGCAGGACGTACGTCTGGAGCGTCGTCCGCGCGCTGCGCGGGGGTTCACCCGCCCACAGCTCCTCGATCAGTGCCGACACGGGCACCACCTGATCGGCATGGAGGGCCAGGAGCGCCAGGACCTGCCGGGGCTTGGGGGCGGTCGGCGTGATGGAGATCCCGTTCTCCCGCACAGCCAACGCGCCCAGTACATCGATGTCCACGCCGTACTCCCCTGTCCTTGGATGAGTCGCACAGCCAGTAGAAAACAGGACCGACGGTTTGTCAATATCAAACCGGTTGCGCTGTTTTGGAGATCGACGCGTTCTGATGCCCACTCAAAAACCCATCCTGAGCTGGGATTTCATCCGCGCGACGGCATCCCGGTCCGGCCTCGGTACGCCGTGGCCACCCCCGACCGGGGCCCCGGAAGGGGCTCCCGCAGCCCCTGAAACAGACCATTCAGTCTGCTACGGGCCCCCTTGCGCGGCAGAAGCATCCCCTACCGGCCCCTCCGCCCCTCCCGCGCCTTCCGACTCTCCCGACCCCTGCGGCGCAAGCCCGCCCAGCGTCCCGTCGGCCGCGAGCTGGGGGAGTGCCAGCATCCAGAACCGGGTGAGGGCGTGGGGTGCGAGCCAGTCCCGCTCGTGGGCTCCCAGGGCCTCCAGTCCCACGGTGGAGGCCACCACCACGCTCGCCGCGTCCTGCGGGGCGAGCCCGTCGGCCAGCGCGCCGTGCCGCGCCGCGGCCCGGGTGACCGCTTCGACCCACAGGCGCCACTGACGGCGCAGGTCGGTCTCGCTCCGGTGGGAAACGTCCGCGCACAGCCCGAAAGCGGCGCGTACCACCACGTCCGACGCCAGCAGGGCCATCAGGGAGTGGGAGGAGTCCACCAGCACCTGCAGGGCGTTGCCGTCCACCGCCCCGGCCGGGGCCGCGGCGGCCCCCCACCTCTCGGTGGTGACGCGCCGCAGCGCCCGGGAGGCCCGGTCCTCGACGGCCCGGGCGATCGCGGTCTTGTTCGCGAAGTGGAAGTGCAGCCCGCCGGCGCTCACGCCGGCCCGTCGGCTGATCGCCGCGATCGAGGCGGTGACGAACCCCTGCTCGGCGAACACCTCCGCAGCGGCACGGATCAGAGTTTCTCGCGTGCGGGCCGCACGCTCCTGCTTGGCCATGGAGTCTCCACAAACCGTCAGTGCGGTTTGCCCAGGGGGGTACAAGATCTTGTCGCCCACCGTCTGCGGCCGCACCGGAGCGCAGCTCGTGTCCCGCTGGAGCCGGCGCGCACCCGCCCGCCCCGCGGCCGAACCTCCAGAGCCCCATACCCCGTTCCGCGCGCCCTCACCGCGCGCCGCACCGGGCGTTCTCAGCGCGCCGGACGCGGGCGGCCTCAGGGCAGGGCCGGCTCGGGTTCCTGCGCCGGGCCGGCCGCGATCCCCATCTCCGCGGTCACCCGCCGCCCCCGGTCGGGGCCCATCTCCAGCCGCGCGAGCACCGCCGGCGTGGCGATGCTCGGGTAGATGTGCTGGTAGACGGCGGCCACCCGCTGTTCGAGGTCCGTCCGGTCGTTGAGGGTCTGGGAGAAGATCTGGGCGCCGGTCCAGCAGGCGGAAAGGATCCATGCCGTCTCGGCGGGATCGACGTGCGGGAGCAGTTCGCCCTGCTCCTTCGCCTGGCAGAGCAGGGCGCGCGTGAACTCGATCCAGCCCGGCACGGACCCTCCGCCGAAGATGTCGCGCATGCCCGGCCCCAGAGAGAGCCGGGCCCCCGCGCTGAGCATCGGCTCGTGCTTCATGCGGTACGCCAGCACCAGTGCGACATCGACGAGTTCCTGGAGCTTGCTCTCCCGGTGGGGGACCCCGCCCTCGGCGAACTGCTCTTCGAGCACCCCCTGGGCCAGCTCCTGCTTGGAGGAGAAGTGGAAGTACAGGGCGCCCTTGGTGACCCCTGCCCGGGCGAGGATGTCGGCGATGGTGGCCGCGTCGTATCCGCGCTCGTCGAAGACCGCCGCCGCCGCTTCCAAGATCGCGCGACGCGTACGTACCGCACGCTCTTGCCGTGCCACGGTGCCTCCGTTGTCCAGGGGTTGTGCCTGCCGGACCCCCTGACAGGATCCGCCACCCCATCAAAACCAACCAGAAGGTCCGTATTTTAGTCAAGCACGTCTCTCCAGCCGCGCATCACAATCCGTCACCTCTCCACCAAAACCCCACGCTCCCTCACGCCACTTACTTCCCTCCCACCTCACCTACCCCTGTTCTCGGCCCCCAGCACCACCGGCAGCTCCTGCAGCCCGTTGGAGATGAACGAGGCCACCCGCGGCAGCTCCCCGCCCTCCCCGGCCACCAGCACCGGCTCCGGAAACCTCTCGAAGAACCGCTGAACGGCGATCGCGCACTCGGTCCGCGCCAGGGTCGCGCCCAGGCAGTAGTGCGTCCCGAAACCGAAGGAGAGGTGCTGTCCGCGCGTCGCGCGCGTCACGTCGAACCGCTCCGCCTGCGCCCCGTGCAACCGGGGGTCCCGCCCGACCGAGCCGAACGACACCAGGATCGGGTCCCCTTGCGGGATCACCACCCCCTCGCCCATGTCGATGTCCTCCACCGCGAACCGCAGCAGCCCGTACGAGGCCGGCGGCTCGATGCGCAGCGCCTCCTCCACCACGTCCTCCCAGGAGGCCAGCCCCTCGCGCACCAGCTTCAACTGGTCCGGGCTCCGCACCAGTTCGTGCAGGGCCGTGCAGATGAGGTTGACCGTGGTCTCGTACCCGGCCGTGAAGAGCAGGATCAGGTTGTCGACCAGCTCCTTCTCACTGAGCCGCACCCCATCCTCCTCGCCGCCCGCGTCCCGTGCGGCGATCAGCACGCTGGTGATGTCGTCGCCCGGGTGCGCCCGCCGGTGGGCGACCACGTCGGCCATCGTCACGTCCATGTCCACGGCGTTCTGCTGCGCGGCCTCGACCGTGATCGTCGTGTCGAAGAACCCTCGGATGATCTTGTGCAGGGGCGCCCACGACCACTCCGGGATCCCGAACAGCTCGAAGACCATCCGGGTCGGCAGTTCGTGCGCGAACTGGGCCCGCAGATCGACCACCCGGCCCGGCGGCAGCGCGGCCAGGCCGTCCAGCAGCCCGTCCACGACCTCCTCGATCCTCGGCCGCAGGGCGGCGACGCGCCGCGAGGTGAACGCGGCGGCGACCGGCTTGCGCAGGCGCGTGTGCTCCTCGCCGTACGCGGTGATCATGTTCTGCACCGAGACCCAGATCGCCAGCGGCCATTCGGCGCCGACCTCTCCCTCGATCCACGCCGGCCAGTGCCGGTAGGCGTCCTTCGACACCCTCGGATCCACGAGCAGCCTGCGGATGTCGGCGTGCCGGTTGACGGCCCAGCCCCTCACCCCGCCGGGCAGCAGCACCTGCGTCGCAGGCGCCTGCTCCCGGATGCGCGCCGCCTCGGCGTGCACGTCCGCTCCGGAGAGGTCGATCGCTATGGGGCACTGACGGGTCATCTGACGGCTCTCCCGGATGGTGGCGAACATCGGTCACAGGGTGCAGCGAGCTGCCGACACCCTGCGTTCAAAAACCATCCATCCGGTTCTTTTGATGACCGGCGGCGGCCCCGATTCTGGCACTGCTCCACCCCGCCTGCCAATGGTTTGCAAGGCGGGTCCTGCCGCATGACGATCGCTCGAGAACGGCTCGCGCCCCACTCGCCGAACACCACGTGACGATGCCCCGCCGGACCGGCGCAGATGACCGGAAGGCCCTCTCCCACTTGGGTCGTGATCCCTCACATCACGGCCGACGGCCGCCATCCTGATATTCGCTGGTCGACGTCACGGCGACCCCGCACCACCCTCCACGGCCGCCCGCGCCGCCGCTGCGCGAGCGACATCCACTCTCCTTCCGCACCTTGCAAACAAAACCGGAGAGTACGTATCTTGCGTCTCGCGTACGCACCCCGTCCCATCCGTCCAACGGCTCTGCGGGAGAGGTCCCATGACCATGCTGACGATCCGGAACAACGCTCCCGTCCTCCCGCTCCGGGGAGCGGGAGACCCCTGGACGCGCTGCAACGAGGCCCCGGTGCTGACCACCACGGTGCCCAGGGAGTACGTCCACCGCAGTTCACTCGCCGAGGTCTTCCTCAGCGGCTGCGACCGCATCGGCGACGACACCTTCGCCCTCACCGGGCAGTGGCCCCGTGCCCACACCTTCTTCACCAGCGCCGACGGCGCCGGCCACGACCCGGTCCAGGCCGGCGAGACCATCAGACAGACGGGGCTCTACCTCTGCCACGCCGTCTACGGAGTCCCCCTCGGCCACAACGTCCTCCTCTGGAGCCTGGACTTCACCTCCCGCCCCGAGCAGCTGCGCATAGGCCGCGGCCCGAGCGAACTCGACATGACCGCCACCTGCACGGACTTCACCTGGAAGGGCAGCCGCTTCTCCGGCTTCCTCCAGGTCGACATCCACCGCAACGGCGAACTCGCCGCCTCCGGCACCGCCCGCTTCACCTGCGTCGCCCCCGCCACCTACCGCCGGCTGCGCGGCGACCGCGGCCACGCCGGCTTAGCGCGTCCGCTGCCCCGCCGCACGCCCGTGCCCGCCGCCTCCGCCGGCCGGCTGGCCCCCTTCGACGTGGTCCTCGCACCCGCCGACCGCCCCGGCCGCTGGCTGCTGAACCCCGACCTCGACCACCCGATCCTCTTCGAGCACGCGAACGACCACCACCCCGGCATGGTCCTGGTCGAGGCCGCCCGCCAGGCCGCCTGCGGGCTCCACCACCCCGGCGCGTTCACCCCCACCGGCCTGTCCACCGAGTTCCACCAGTACGCCGAACTCGACGCCCCCTGCTGGGTGGACGCCACCCTCGTCGCACCCGGCCGCGTCGAGGTCACCGGCCACCAGGAGGACCGCACCGTCTTCACCTCGACGGTCACCGGCGCACCCCAGGACCGGCCCGGCCCGCACCCCCTGGCGTGACACCCGCACCCCTGCCGCGCACCCGCACCGCACCTGCACTGCACGGCACCTGCACTGCACCCCTTGCGGTGACCTCCGCACCCCCCGCCCCCGAAACGCCTCCGGGTCAGCGGCGACGCATCCGCTCCTGGTCGCGGTACCAGTCGGCGTACTGACCGAACGCCTGCGAGAACCGCGCCCCCGGGGACGCCGCGAGCCCTCCCCACAACCGCCCGCTGTCGTACCAGTGGTCCACCGCGAACAGCGACACCTGCCGCCGCACCACCGGATCCGGACCCTCCGGGCCCCCCAGCAACTCCAGGGCCCCGGACAGGTCCACCTCCCCCCTCGGCAGCGGCAGCCCCAGCTCCCGCGCCACCGTCCCCACGAGCTCCCGCGCGGTCACCGGCTCGGGATGACCCGCATGCAGCACACCCCGTACGCCCTCCTCCCGCACGGCCAACTCCGCGAGCGCCCCCGCCAGCGCGTCCACCGACACCATGGACATCCGGGCCCGCCCCCCGTCCACCCAGTGCGGCAACCGCGCCAGCAACCGCACCAGCGACGGCACCACCCAACGGTCCCCCCGCCCGTACACCAGATGGGGCCGCACCCCGGCCCGCTCCGCCTCGGCCAGCAGCGCCCGCGTCCCTTCCACGTTGACGGCCCGGCACTCCTCTTCCGTGCCCCCGATCCGCGCCGCCAGATGCAGCACGACGCCGACACCGTCACACAGCCCGCGCACCGACCCGGAACGCACGAGATCCCCCCGCACCCCCTCCACTCCCACCCCTGACGGCACATCGGCACGGTGCACCAACACCCGTACGGGCACGCCCTCCTGCGCCAGACGCTCCACCACCACGGAACCCACGAATCCGGTGGCGCCGGTCACCAGCACGGCCCTTCCTGCCATCACGCTCTCCCTCCCCTCGTGTTACGGTCGCGCGATGACCCGGGAGACCAGCAGCTCTTTGATGGCGGGCAAATCGGCGCTGATCACGGGCGCGAGCGCGGGCATCGGCGCGGCCGCCGCACGCGTATTCTGCCGCGAAGGCGCCTCGGTGACCCTGTTGGCCCGCCGCGAACCCCAACTCGCGGCCCTCACCCAGGAATTGCGTGCCACCGGCCACCAGGCCCAGTACGTGGTCGCCGACGTCTCCCGCACCGAGGACGTGGCCCGCGCCGTCGAGGCGGCCGTGACCGCGTACGGCCGCCTCGACGCGGCCTTCAACAACGCCGGCATCGGCGCGACCCCCCGGCCGATGCACCTGCTCGACGAGGACGCGTACGACACCGTGATGGACACCAACGTCCGCGGCGTCTGGAACTGCATGCGCCACGAGATCCGCGCCATGCTCGCGGGCGGCGGCGGCTCGATCGTGAACAACAGCAGCACTGCCGGCCTGGTCGCCACCCCGGTGACGGCGACCTACATCGCGTCGAAACACGCGGTCCTGGGCCTCACCAAGGCCGCCGCGTGCGAGTACGCCGCCCAGGGCATCCGCGTCAACGCCATCGCCCCGGGCTCCACCCGCAGCGAGATGATCGACAACTGGCTCCAGCAGAACCCGGCGATGGAAGAGGTCCTCCTCAAGTCGGCCCCCCTGCCGCGCATGGCGAGCCCCGCGGAAATCGCGGAGGCGGCCGCCTGGCTCTGCAGCGACCGCGCGTCCTTCGTCCTGGGCACGACCCTGTCCGTGGACGGCGGCTGGACGACGCGCTGACGCCCGAACCCGCACGCCCCCGTACACGACGCCGGGACGACGCCCGGATCTTTGTGGCTTCAGCCAGTACGACGGCCTGGCGGAACCCGTAGAGACTGCCAGTCACAAGCCGCCACCTGCCCCGCAGCCGGGGAGCGGGCGCCGCGGCCAAGGCATGCAGAAACGGGGAGCACAGCACCATGAGCGCACAGCAGCAGTACGACCAGATCGGTGAGGCGTACGAGGGGTTCAAGGCCCTGCCACTGGAGCAGTACGTGGTGGTGCCCAGCTTCCTGGCCCTGGTCGGGGACGTAGCCGGCAAGTCCGTCCTCGACCTCGCCTCCGGCACCGGCTTCTACAGCAGGGAGTTCAAGCGGCGCGGCGCCGCCGACGTGCTCGGCATCGACGTCTCCGGCGAAATGGTCTCCGTCTCACAGCAGTTGGAGGAGCGCGATCCGCTGGGCGTGCGCTACGAGGTCGGCGACGTGGCCGAACTGCGGCCCCTCGCACAGCGCTTCGACATCGGCCTGGCGGTCCAACTCCTCAACTACGCACAGGACATCGCCACCACGGAGCGGATGTGCCGCAACGCGCACCGCAGCCTCAAGCCCGGCGGCGAGTTCTTCCTGCTCAACCAGTCGCCCGACTTCCGCTTCGACGGACCGACCCCCGAAAAGTACGGGTTCCTGTCCGTGCCGACCGGCCAGGAGGCCGAGACCGGCCCGCAGGTGCGGACCACGGCGCTGCTCGACCCGCCGGTCTCCTTCGTCGCCAACCGCCCGCGCCGCGAGGTCTACGAGAAGAGCCTCGAGGCGGCCGGGTTCAGCGAGGTGGCCTGGGTCCCGCTGACGGTGACCGAGGCCGGCCTGCGCGAGTTCGGTGCGGACTTCTGGGCGGACTTCCACGCCAACCCCCCGCTGGAGATGCTGCGCTGCCGAGCCTGACACCCCCGCACCCGTCACCCGCCTCAGCCCGGCAGAGCACCCTCGAGCAGCGCCAGCTCCTGCGTGCTCAGCGTGAGCCCCGCGGCCGCGGCCGAGTCGGTGATGGACAGCGGGCGGCTGGCCCCCGGCACCGGGATCACGGCCGGGGAGCGGGCGAGCAGCCAGGCCAGGGCGACCTGCTGCGCACTGACCCCGCGCCCGGCCGCGACCCGGTGGAAGGCGGTGGCCTCGCAGGCGGGGCCGCCACCGTCGAGGGAGCTGCGCGAGATGCCGCCCAGCGGGCTCCAGGGCAGGAACGCCAGACCCAGCCGGGTGCTCAGCCGCAGCTCCGGCTCGCTGTCGCGGACGGCGGGGGAGTACTGGTTCTGCACGGCGGCCAGTCCGTCGCCGAGGATCTGATGCGCCTGGCGGATCTGGGCGGTGGTGACGTTGGAGATTCCCGCGGCGCGGATCGTGCCGGCGTCGAGGAGCTCGCGCAGCGCGCCGACGGACTCCGCCCAGGGCACCGCCGGGTCCGGCTTGTGCAGCTGGTACAGGCCGATCGCCTCGACGCCCAGACGCGCGGCGGAGGCCTCGGCAGCCCGCTTCAGGTGGGCGGGGGTGGCGTCGACGGTCCAGCTGCCGTCACCGGGGCGGCCCCGGCCGCCCTTGGTGGCCACCAGCACACCGGAGGTGTCGCCGCCGTAGCGGGCCAGGGCGCGGGCGATCAGCAGCTCGTTGTGGCCCGCCTCGCCGGCGTGCCAGTGGTAGCTGTCGGCGGTGTCGATGAGCGTGACCCCGGCGTCGAGGGCGGCGTGGACGGTGGCGACGGCCCGCCTCTCCTCCGGGCGGTGCTCGATCGACAGCGGCATGGCGCCCAGGCCGATGGCGCCGACGGCGGTGTGGGCGAGGGTGCGGTACTGCATGGCGTCTCGATCCTCAGACGGTGGGTGACGGCTCTGCGGCAAGGGCTTCGGCAACGGCGCCGGGCAGCCAGTCGGCGGTACGGGAGAAGGAAAACCCCAGCTCCTTCGCGCGCGCGTTGCTCATGGCGTAGTGGCGGTCGAACGAGAACGCCGAAGCCTCCCCGCCTCCCGCGACGGTCCGCAAGACCGGCTCCCGGCCCGCCTGTGCGGCGACGACCGCCGCGAGGCCGTACACATCGAGCGGGCCGTCGGAACACGCGTTGACCGCACCGGTGAAGCCGGCCGCGGCCGCCCACAGCAGCAGCTCCGCCAACTCCTCGTAGTGGATGAAGACCGTGGGCAGCGCCTTCGCGTGCACCACGATCTCCTCGCCCCTGGCGATGCGCCCCGCGTAGTGCGCCAGCCGGCCGGTGAACTCCCGCGCACCACCGCCGAGCACATGAGCGCTGCGCACACTGGCGAACCCGAACCCGCCGGCGCGGGCGAGGACGGCCTCCGCCTGCCGCTTGCCCTCCGCGTAGTGCGCCTCCACGTACGCCTCGTCGTGCCAGGGAAGGTCCATCGCCACCAGCCAGGCGGCCGGGTCCACGCTCTCCTCCGGCACCGGCGTGCCCGCCGGCACGGCCGGCAGCGCCGCGGTCGCCGGGTCGTAGACCTCGATCGTGGAGGTCATGACGTAGCGCCGGGTACGGCCGGCGAAGGCGCGGGCGGCGACGGCGGCCTGCACCGGGGTGTAACAGACCTGGTCCACCACGACGTCGAAGGTGCGGGAGCCGAGCGCAGCCGTCAGGGCGGCCTCGTCGTTCCGGTCCGCAACGAGGTGCTCCACGCCTGCGGGCGGCGACGTGGAGCCGCGGTTGACCACCGTGACCCGGTGCCCCGCACCCTGCAGGCGCTGCACCAGGAGCTTTCCGAAGTACCGGCTTCCGCCGATGACGCAGATCCTTTGCATGCCCCCATCCTGGAGACCTATCGTCATCAGCAGAAGTCCCGACCTACTGGATACGTATAAAGGAAAACTGTTGATCGATGTGCAACGGCTCCGCGTCCTGCGGGCGGTGGCGGAGCACGGCAGCTTCAACCGGGCGGCCACGGCCCTGCGCCTCACCCCCTCGGCCGTCTCCCAGCAGGTCGCCGCCCTCGAGCGCAGCCTCGGCACCCAGGTCGTCGCCCGCAGCACCCGCGGCGTCACCCTCACGCCGGCCGGCCAGATCATGGTCGGCGCCGCCGAATCCGTCGCCGCGGAGCTCGAACACGCACGACAGCAGGTCGCCCGGCTCAGCACCGGCCGCACCCCCCTCACCGTCGCCACCTTCACCAGCGGCGGCCGCCTCCTGCTGCCCGCCGCCCTCACCCGGCTCACGGCAGCCCATCCCGACGCCGTCCTCCACATCAGGGAGGGCGAACCCGAGGACACCCTGCCGCTCGTCCGCCAGGGCGCCGTGGACCTCGCCCTCGCCTACCACTTCGACGGACCGCTCCCCGCCGGACCCGGCGCCGGCTCCGGCCTGCAATGGACGCCCCTCCTGGAAGACCCCCTGCACGTCGTCCTGCCGCAAGGGCACCCACTCGCCGACCGCGACACCCTCGACCTCGCCCAACTGGCAGCCGAACCCTGGGTGCTCGGCTGCCTGAAGACCGAGGGATACCTGCGCCGCTACGCCGAGCGCGCCGGCTTCGATCCGCACGTCCGCGGGACCACCACCGACTACTTCTTCGCCCGCTCGCTCGTCGCCGCAGGCATGGGGATCTCCCTGATCCCCTCCATCGCGCTCACCCCGCACATCCCCGGCCTGTGCCCCGTCCCGGTCACGCCGCCGGGGCCGATCCGCTACATCGGCGCCGCCGCGCTCAGCCGCGGCGACCGGCCCCACCTCACGACGCTCATCGACGCCCTTCGCGAGCAGGCGGGCCAGCAGCACGAGGGCGCTGCCGCCGCGGCCCGGGGGCTGGGAACCCCGGCCGGTCGGGGCACGGTCTAACCGCCGCCGACGGGAACCACGATGCCGGAGCAGAGCCACACCACGCCATCGCGCGACGCGCACCCTCAGTCGAACAGGTGCTCCCGATCGGCCAGTTCACGGTCGATCAGCTCCTGCACGGCGGTACGCGTGGCCTCGCTCAGCCCCCGGGCGGCGTCCCTGCGGGCCGCCAGGCCCTCGGGGCGGGCCGGAGCCGGGATCGGTTCCCCGATGGTGATCGTCCAGTTGGACGGCAGCGGGAACGGCGTGGTGACCGGGAAGTACGGCACGCCGAGCAGCCGGGCAAGGGTCGGCACCTCGCCGAGCTTGGGGCACGCCTCCTCCGCGCCGACGATCCCGACAGGCACCACCGGGGCACCCGAGCGGATGGCGGCGACCGCGAAGCCGGGACTGAAGGACCGCAGCCGGTACCGCTCGGTGAACGGTTTCTCCAGACCCGCGATGCCCTCCGGGTACACCCCGACGAGCTGCCCCGCGTTGAGGTGCTCGACACCGGCCGTCGGACCGATCGGCAGCGCGCCGCTGCGGCGCGCGTGCCGCCCCAGGATGGGGGTGCGGAAGACGAACGGAGCCGCGAGGAAGCGCACGCGCCGGTCCAGCGCCCTGCCCAGGACCTTGTCCAGGACGAACGCGTCCAGTCCCCAGGCGCCGGAGTGATTGACGGCGATCACCGCCGGGCCCTGCGTGGGGATGTTCTCCAGGCCGAGCGCGACCACCCGGAAGTAGTCGTCGACGAGCCAGTCGAGGAGGCGGTCCCACGCCACACCGCCGGCTTCGCCGAGCAGCCGTCTGGCGGAGCCCAGTTCGGCCCCGGTCGCCCTGATCATCTCGACCACGCTGTCCCTCACGCCCGGACCCCACTCTCACATCGCACCTCGGGCCGGCTCGCTGCCGGCGAGACGGTCTTCCGCCGGTTCAACGGCCGTGAGCCCTGTTGATCACGGGCGACCGGCACGGAAACCGCCCGAAGTCCTCCGATCGAGGACCCGGGCGGGAGCAGCCCCGCGTACGGCGCTCAGTCCGCCAGCCACCTCGCGGCACTCCGCACGTCGGCGGCCGCCCTCGAACACCGGTCGGCGTGCGCGAGGAGGACCGTGCGGAACCGCTCGCCGGCCTCGCTCCCGTTCCAGCCGCTGTCGGCGGCACACGCGGAGAGCCGATCGGCATGCCGGTCCAGCAGGTCCGCGCCGGCCCGCCCCCGCGCCCCGTACGCGGCGAGCGGCCCGGCCGTGGCCACGGCCCGGGCACTGCCGGTTCCCGGGCCGTGGCCACGGCCCGGGAACCGGCAGTGCCCGGCGGGCAGTCCACCGCGCACCGCGCGGGG
>NZ_JARAYQ010000181.1:0-5969 GCF_033794505.1 Streptomyces sp. MB09-01
CCCCGCCCGACTCCCGCGCCGCCGCCGTGCAGGCCCCGCGGTCCTCCGCACGGTCCGTCGGCCCGCGTCCCTCCCGCACCGAGCCCGCCCTGCAGGACCGCCCCCGCAGAGCCCTGCCCGGCCTCGCCGGGCGCCGCGGACTCCTCCTCCCGCTGGGCGTCGCCGCCGCCCTGCTGATCCCGCTCGCCGTGGTCTTCCCGGGCGCCGGCAGCTGGCCCGCGGCCCTGGCCGTCGACCTGTCCGGCCCGCTCGGCCGCGCCGGCGACTGGATCATCGACCACCGCGACAGCCACTGGCTGTTCCTCTACGGCTTCGGCCACGTCAGCAACGCCGTCGTGGTGTCCGTCCGAGCCGTGTACGTGCTCCTCCTCGCCGCCGGATGGACCGGGGTCACCGCCCTGGCCGCCCTGGTCGCCTGGCGCCTCGCCGGCATCCGCCTCGCCCTGACCTGCGCCGCCGCCTTCGCCGCCTGCGGACTGCTCGGCATGTGGGTGCCGACCATGCAGACCCTCGCGCTGATGGTCGTCGCCGTCGCCGCCTCCGTCGTGCTCGGCGCCCTGCTGGGCCTCGCGGCGGGGCTCTCCCCGCGCGCCGACCGCATGCTGCGCCCCGTACTCGACACCATGCAGATCCTGCCGGCCTTCGCGTACCTGCTGCCGATGGTGCTGGTCTTCGGCATCGGCGTGCCCGCCGCCGTCCTCGCCACCGTGGTCTACGCCGCCCCGCCCATGGCCCGCCTCACCGCCCTCGGCCTGCGCGAGGCCGACGCGGGCGTCATGGAAGCCGCCGCCTCGCTCGGCGCCACCGGCCGCCAGCGGCTGCTGACCGCACGCCTCCCGCTCGCGCGCCGACAGCTCCTGCTCGGCGTCAACCAGGCCATCATGACGGGCCTGTCCATGGCCGTCATCGCCTCCGTGATCGGCGCGGGCGGCCTCGGCGACCGCGTCTACCAGGCCCTCGCCTCCGTGGACGTCGGCGCCGCCCTCGCCGCCGGCATCCCGATCGTGCTGCTCGCCGTGGTGCTGGACCGCACCGCCGACGCCGCCGGCCGCCGCATCGGCGCAGACCCCGTACCCGCCCGCGAACAGCACCTGCTGCGCCGGGTGTTCTCCGGCTGGTACGGCCGCCTGCTCACCCTCCTCGCGGCCGTGGCCGCCGCCGTCGCCGGCCGCATCGCCGGCAGCTCCCTGTGGCCCGAGTCCTGGACCGTCTCCGTGGCTGCCCCCGTGAACTCGGCCGTCGCCTGGATGACCGACCACCTCTACTCCGGCGTACCCGTCGTCGGCGGCACCGCCGACTGGGCCGCCCGCTTCACCGGCTGGATCCTCGACCCCCTGCGCAGCGGGCTCCAGGCCGCTCCCTGGTGGCTGCTCCTGCTCGTGGCCTGCGCGCTCGCCCTCCTCGCCGGCACCTGGCGCACCGCACTCACCGCGGTCCTCGCCCTGGCCGCCGTCGGAGTGCTCGGTGTCTGGGAAGCCTCCCTGGACACGCTCTCCCAGGTCCTGGCCGCCGTGGCGGTCACGCTCGTACTCGGATTCGCGATCGCCGTGTGCGCCGCCCGCAGCGCCCGCGCCGAACGTCTGCTGCGGCCCGTCCTCGACGTGTGCCAGACCCTGCCGCAGTTCGTCTACCTCATCCCCGTGGTCGCGCTGTTCGGCGTCGGCCGCGCACCCGCCGCCGCGGCCGCGGTCGTGTACGCGCTCCCGGCCGTCGTCCGGATCACCGTCCAGGGCCTGCGCGAGGTGGACCCGACCGTCGTGGAATCCGCCCGCTCGCTCGGCGCGACCCGCTCACAGCTGCTGCGACAGGTACAACTACCCCTGGCCCGGCCCGCGTTGCTACTGGCCGTCAACCAGGCCGTGGTCCTGGTCCTCGCCGTCGTCATCATCGGCGGCCTGGTCGGCGGCGGCGCGCTCGGCTACGACGTCGTCCTCGGCCTCGCCCAGGGCGACCTGGCCACCGGCCTGGTGGCCGGCGCCGCGATCGTCTGCCTCGGCCTGCTCCTCGACCGCGTCACCCAGCCCGCGAAGGAGGCCTGACATGCGCGACGCACACCACCGGGGCCCCCGTCACCACCGGCGCGGAGCGGCCGTCCTGGCGGCCGCCACCGGACTCGCAGTCCTCACCGGCTGCGGGGCCGCCGACATGACCCGCCAGTCCTCCCCGTACGCCGCCGCACAGGGCGCGAAGACCGTCACCCTCTCCGTCCAGTCGTGGGTCGGCGCCCAGGCGAACACCGCCGTCGCCGCCTACCTCCTCGAACACGAGCTGGGCTACCGGGTGGACACCGTCCAGGTCGACGAGGTCCCCGCCTGGGACGCCCTCAGCCAGGGCCGCGTCGACGCCATCCTGGAGGACTGGGGCCACCCCGAACAGGAGAAGCGGTACGTAGAGGGCAAGAAGACCATCACCCCCGGCGGGGACCTGGGAGTGACGGGCCACATCGGCTGGTTCGTCCCCACGTACTTCGCCGAAGCGCACCCCGACGTCACCGACTGGAAGAACCTCGACAAGTACGCCGACCAGCTCCGCACCCCCGAGAGCCGCGGCAAGGGCCAGCTGATGGACGGCTCCCCGTCCTACATCACGAACGACAAGGCCCTGGTGAAGAACCTGGGCCTGGACTTCGAAGTGGTCTTCGCCGGCTCCGAGGCGGCCCAGATCACCCAGATCAAGCAGTTCGCCAAGGAACACAAGCCCTTCCTGACGTACTGGTACGAGCCGCAGTGGCTCTTCGAACGCGTCCCGATGACCGAGGTGAAGCTCCCCGAGTACACGGAGGGCTGCGCGGACGATCCGCAGAAGGTGGCCTGCGCCTACCCGCACACACCACTGCAGAAGTACCTGAACACGCGCTTCGCGGAGTCGGGCGGAAAGGCGGCCGACTTCCTGAAGAAGCTCCACTGGACCAAGGCGCAGCAGAACGAGGTGTCCCTCATGATCGCCGAGGAGAAACTGTCGCCCGCGCAGGCGGCGAAGAAGTGGGTGGAGCGCAACGAGGACGTGTGGAAGCCCTGGGTCGAGTGACCGCCCTCCGCGCCCTCCCCTCTCCGCGAGGGAAGGGGAGAGGCGCGGAGCCGCCGCCCGACCGGACGACACCGCCGACCACGGAGCCGCCCGGCACTGCCCGTGGCGGGATGCTGCCCATCACGAGTGCGGTCGACTGGGGTGACGTACCGACCTGGGTGGGGGCCTTCTTCGCGGCCGGAGCTGCAGCAGTGGCGTATGGACACTGGCGAGTCAGCGCAGACAGATCGGGGAGCAGCGCCGGTTCATCGCCGTCCAGTCGGCCAACCTGGCCCTCGAGCGGGCTGAATTGCAGTCCACAGCCGAGGAATGCAAAAGGGGACAGGCACGACAGGTCACCTTCAGGGCGCGGCTTGATGAGGCCGGTGTCTGGCGTGCGGTGTTCGGCAACGAGAGCCGCGAGCCCGTGACAGACGTTTCGGTGCGCACGGGCGGTGAGAGGGAGTTCCCGCGGGCTCTTTCAGCGCGGTACCGGTACGACGACTCGGACCAGCGGGTGGTGGAAGCGGCCGGTGACGTCGTTCGAGCTCCGTTGCAAGCGGTGGGTGCGAACGGACTGTACGTCTTCTTGTCGGAGCCGCTCCCCGGGCAGCCGGACACTCCGGACGGGCCGGTCGTCTGCTTCACCGACTACAGGGGCACACGATGGCGCCCGGCTACGCACGGCGATCTGCACGAGGTGCACCAGCGCTGAGTCCGGGCAAGCGCCCCTGCCGACTCGTCCGGCGTACGGAGCCGACCCCGTCTCACCCGGTGCCGGCTTCGGCTCGGTCTTCATCTTCTGGCGCTCCTGGAGTGGTGCGGGCAGTGTGGGCGGCATGACACATGGTTCCGACTCTGTTCCAGCGGATGCCGATGACCGCCAGGCCACGGAGCACGTCCTCGGTCGTCCTTTGAACCAGACCTGGCCGACGGGTGCTTGGGCACCGGGCAGCCGGGTCACCGTCGTTCGCGCCCCGGACTGGGACGGTCCTTGGCAGGCCGAGTTCTCCGGAACGATCGACGCCATGGGCGCACCCGAACCCAACGAACATGCCCGGGCGCTCAGTGGCGAGTTGCTGTACTGGGTCACCTTCGACGCGCCGCAGTACGACAGCGACGGCAACGGCCCCTATCGCAAGGCCCGGATCTGGGGACGGTACCTGAGGACCGGGCCGGAGCCCGAGGCGTAGCGCCACTACGCGTACGAGGCCTGCGAGTTCCACGGCGAGCGCGTCGAGGACACGGGGCGACCGCGTGGCGATCCCAGCCAAACATCACTCAACGTGTTTATTGCGCCCTGTATGGGAAACCCTGAGTAGCTACAAGAGGTACGGGCCAAAGCGAAAGGCGGGAATCATGTCCGTGAGCATCGGAATCATCCTCGTGGTGGTGACGGCGGTCATCGCTGCGATCGCGCTCGCCCCCGCGGTGACACCCGCAGAATCCGACGAAGGCACAGCGCGGCCACGTGATGAGGACACGCGCAGGACCGGCCGGAGCCGGCGCCATCCCCGCCGGCTGCGCCACATCCCGCCGCAGCAGACCGGGGACCGCAGGCGCAGCTTCGGCTGACCGGCGGCCACTGCCCGGCCCACAGGGGGCCCGCGGCCATCGCGGGCCGCCCTGACCGGGGTTACGCCATCGGGCCGAAGACCGGGGGCGCCAGGGGGCGGTGGATCAAGGTTCTGGGAGGTGTGGTCAGAGGTGGCTGGGCAGGGCGGCGGTTCCGCGGCTCACAGCGGTCCCCGTACAGCAGGAGGACCGCCGCGAGCATCGGAGTGCAGGTCAGGAGTATGAACGTCATGACATCGCCTGCGCCGTCAGGGAGGCGGTCCGGGCCGGCTGCCGAGTCGCCGTGGCGGCGGCGTGCAGGAGGCGTTTCACGGCCCGGGAGCGGTTCGCGAGCCTGAGGCGGCGTCCGTGCCGGGGCCACCATTCGAGGACGGCCAGGAAGCCGGAGTCGGCGAAGGTGACGCGGGAGGCGTCCAGTACGAGGCCGGTGTAGCCGGCGTCGGCCGCCGAGGCCAGGAGCGCGCGCAGCGGGACGGCACTGAAGTGGTCGATCTCCCCGCTGAGGCTGACGACCAGAGTGGCGCCGAGGGTGGTGCAGGAGTTGACGACTATGCCGCCGGCCTCGGTGTCAGCGCCCGAGTCGTGCACGGTGGGAAGGGCCAGGGGTGCGAGAGCGGAGGGCAGTATCGGGGCGGTGCTTGAGGTACTCACATCCCCATCAACGCGTCCCACCCGGTGCCGGGAAACGAGCCACGCGTTCCTTTCACCCCATGTGACCAGTAGCGATCCCCGACAGGGGGAAAGATGCCACCCGGATGAGGCGTCAGACGCCCGCCGCGCGGCAGGCATTCGAAACGTGCGGGCCCTGGTCCCGCCCGGCGAGACGTAGCGTGGCCCCATGCAGCCGATCCCGGTGTCCTGGGCCGCCGCGAACGCCCGCCGGATGGACCGGCAAGGACTCCTCACGCCTACCACGCCCGCCGGGGCCTCCCCCGCGGACATCGCCGGGCGGATGCTCGGCGCACACGCCCAGGTGATGTCCGCGGCGGAACTCTCCATCGCGCTACGCCTGGACGGCGCGACCCGCACCGACGTCCGCGACGCACTGGCCGGCGGACGGAGGCCGGCCGGCGGACACGGCCCGGCCGGCCGACACGAGCCGGTCCCTGGACACGAGCCGGTCCCTGGACACGAGCCGGTCCCTGGACACGAGCCGGTCCCTGGACACGAGCCGGTCCCTGGACACGAGCCGGTCCCTGGACACGAGCCGGTCCCTGGACACGAGCTGGTCCCTGGACACGAGCCGGTCCCTGGACACGAGCCGGTCCCTGGACACGAGCCGGTCCCTGGACACGAGCCGGTCCCTGGACACGAGCCGGTCCCTGGACACGAGCCGGTCCCTGGACACGAGCCGGTCCCTGGACACGAGCCGGTCCCTGGACACGAGC
>NZ_JARAYQ010000181.1:6069-18008 GCF_033794505.1 Streptomyces sp. MB09-01
GACACGAGCCGGTCCCTGGACACGAGCCGGTCCCTGGACACGAGCCGGTCCCTGGACACGAGCCGGTCCCTGGACACGAGCCGGTCCCTGGACACGAGCTGCTCCCCGGTCACGACCCGGCCCGCGGACACGACCCGGCCCGCGGACACGATCCAGCCATCGGACACGACCCGGCCCGCGGACACGACCCGGGACCGCGATCGGGCACGCTGGTGAAGACCTTCGGCCCGCGCGGCACCATCCATCTGCTGCCCGCCCAGGACCTGCCCTGGTGGACCGGGGCTCTCTCCGCCCTGCCCGCGCGCCCCAGCACCCTGAGCCCCGAAGCCCGGATGACGGCCGCCCAGACGGACGAGGTGCTCGCAGCGATCGGCGACGCGCTGACCGGAGCCGAACTGACGGTGGACCAGCTCACCGAGGCGATCGTGGCCCGGACCGGCTCCTGGGCCGCGGACCCGGTCATGCCCGCCTTCCAGACCCTGTGGCCGCGCTGGCGGCAGGTGACGCACACCGCTGCCCAGCGGGGAGTGCTGGCTTTCGGCCGCGATCGGGGCCGCAAGGTCACGTACACCAACCCCGGGTGCACCCCTTCCCCTCCCACCCGGTCGCTGCACGAGCTGGTGAACCGCTACCTGCGCGCCTACGGACCCGCCACCCCCGAAGACTTCGCCGCCTGGCTCGCCGCCCCCAAGGCCTGGGCCACCGCGCTCTTCGCCTCCCTCGCGGAGGGGGACCGCATCGAGCCCGTGGCCTTCGCGTCCGGCCGCGCATGGGTCGCCGCCGGCGACACCGCCTTCCCGGACGAACCGGCGCGCGGCTTGCGACTGCTGCCCTACTTCGACGCGTACGTCGTCGCCTGCCGGCCCCGCGAACTGCTCTTCCCCGGCGCTCTGGCCACCCGTGCCCTGGCCGGCGGCCAGGCCGGCAACTACCCCGTCCTCCTCATCGACGGTACGGTCGCCGGCGTCTGGCACCAGCGCCGCACGGGCCGCCGCATCGCGCTCACCGTGGAACCGGCGGGCCGACTGAACGCGGCCCACCGCCGTGCACTGGACGGACAGGTGGAACGTACGGGCGCGATGCTCGAGGGAACTGCGGACCTCACACTCGGCAAGGTCACGGTGGGCCCCCACGCCTGACCCGCTGACATGCAGCCAGCGGTTGAGATCATGCGACGGTGACCTCACACCTCCCCACCGGCTGGACGATCGAGCAGGTACGCACGCTCTCACAGGACCGAAGCGCCACCGCACTCTCCCTCGACCGGCTCGTGGTCGTCGAGGAACCGGGCCGGAGCGCATACACGACCCTCCGGCCCGAGGTCATCCTCGGGTTCCACGACTTGTGCCTCGTGCTCGACGGCGGAGAGTGGTTCATGGGCCGGCTCGACACTGACGGCTCAGTGGTCTGCTGGGCCTCTTACGGCCCCGACCTGACTGAGGCCATCCGCAGCCTGTGACTCGCGGTCCCGATGCCTCAGCCACCTTCACAAGAGGCTGGCGTCAGCAGACGACGCATCCGGACGGTCGGTCGGGCCGGCCGTCGCACGGGCCGGGTTGGTCCGATCGGTCGGATGTGCCGGTGGGTCGCGCCGGGACGTTCCGGGCGGGGCGGAGCCGAGGTTATGAATGAAATCGCATGACCGTTTCGTCACCTGACCATCCATGAGCATCAATCTCAGGAGCCACACGATGCGCCCCATCAGAGCAGCCTGTCTCGGCACGGCCACTGCGCTGGTTCTGGCCTGCGCCCCTGTCGCGGCCGCCGCCGCGGCGGACACCGATTCGACCCACGGCAAGGACAAACACCGGGTCATCACACTCATCGGCCGGCTCGTGCAGCAGACGCGCTTCCCCGTCAATTCCGACGGCAGCCCCGCCCAGGGCGATCGGACCGTCTTCCGCTCGGACCTCTACGACAAGGACGACAAGATCAAGCTCGGCGAGACCGGCGGCACCTGCACCACCACCCGGGTCGGCGAGGGCGGAGCGGAGGTGTGCGTCGTGACCTACACCCTGCCGGGCGGCCAGCTCTCCGTGCAGGGGATGGTCTTCGGCCATCTCAACGTGGGGCCTCCCCCGTCGTTCGACAACGGGATCACCGGTGGCACCGGGGAATTCGACCGGGCTCGTGGCTCGGTCCACGCCGACACGATCGCCACCGGCAAGAGGCGCTTCACGATCGACCTCCAGCGCTGACCAATCCTGCCCCATCCCGGTGAAAGGGCCGGCCCGTCCACGGCACGGCCCACCGGCACGTGGTCCCACTGCGCCGCCGCCACCAGGCTCGATCCGGGCCGTCCGCTGTGCGCTCCGGGTGGACGCCCGGCCCGGCGGCCTGCATCACGGGGACGTCGGAGGTGTCCAAGCCGGATCCCGCCCGCTCAGCCCGACTGCCCGGTCCAGCAGCGGGGCGTCGTCCGGTACGGGCACGACGGGGCCGAAGATGCCCCCGCCGCGGCTCTCGTCCTCGGAGGCCGCCAGGAGGAACGCGTGCGAGGCGCGCAGCGCCGCCTGATCGGGTGCGTACTCCTGGCCGGTGGCCCGGGCCAGGTCCCAGCCGTGGAGCACCAGTTCGTCCACGGCCACCGCACCCGCGATGTCGCCGGGCAGGTCGACGCCGCCTGCGCGGGTCATGCCGGTCCAGGCGGCTGGATCCCCCCAGGCCTCGGCCAGCTCGCGGAGGACCCGCGGCAGTTCCTCGCGCCAGCCGGCGGGCAGGGAGGACGCGGCCGGGTCGGGGGCCGTGTCGGTCGTGGGGCCCAGGTCCTTGCGGGCGGCGTCGCGGAAGGCGACGGCGAGGCCTGCGAGGTGGCTCAGCAGGACGCTGACCGCGTACTCGGGGCAGGGCGTCGGGTCGGCGAGCCGGGCGTCCGGGACGCCTGCCGCGAGACGGGCCACGATCCGGGTCTGTGGTCCGAGGTCGAGAGTCGTCATATGGGGCATTTGCCGCTCCTTCGGGGCGATGGGTCTGAAGGGTAGACCGGCGGGGGAGCCCGTACTCATCGTGACGCGGACCGGATGTTCACCCGTGCAGAACGGCTCCGACGGAGCGAAGCCGGCGGGCCGGTCCGGCAGGCTGGGGAGGGCGGGAGCCGGCGCTGCGGCAGCGCGCGTGCGGCGGTGGCATCGCTCCCTGGCACCCTCCGGGAAGTCTCGGGCGCATTCATCCGTACCTCACCGACCAGTGCGGCAGCCCGCCGGATTCGGCGCCGTTCCGGCCGGTGTGCGGGGCGGTCGGCGGGCGGTCCCGGTCCGGGTGGCCGGAACTCGCCCGAGGCAGGTGAACAGAGGGCTACGTGCTGGTAACTTGCGGGAGTTGATCAAGGTCGGAGGTGTGGCCGACCACGCTCCCGGCCAGAGCCACCCCCCAGTCAAGGAACCACATTGGCACGCACCGTCCGTACGTCGGCCCTCGTCTCCACCTCGGCCCTCGCACTCGGCTTCTCCCTCCTCGGCGCCACCGCCCCCGCGTCCGCCGCGGATGCGCCCACACCGCACCTGGACTCGGTCGAGCAGACCCTGCGTCAGGTCTCGCCGGGCCTGGAGGGCTCGGTATGGGAACGCACCTCCGGCAACCGGCTCGGCTCCTCCACCCCCGGCGGCGCCGACTGGCTGCTCCAGACCCCCGGCTGCTGGGGCGACGCCACGTGCGCCGACCGGCCCGGCTCGCGCCGTCTCCTGGAGAAGACGCGCCAGGACATCGCCGGTGCCCGGCAGACGGTGGACATATCGACGCTGGCACCCTTCCCCAACGGCGGCTACCAGGAGGCGATCGTCGCGGGCCTCAGGGAATCCGCCCAGAAGGGCAACCGGCTGAAGGTGCGCATCCTGGTCGGCGCCGCGCCCATCTACCACTCCACGGTGATCCCGTCGTCGTACCGGGACGAGCTGCTCGCGAAGCTGGGCCCGGCCGCAGCGGGCAACATCACCCTCAACGTGGCGTCGATGACCACCTCGAAGACCGCGTTCTCCTGGAACCACTCCAAGCTGGTCGTGGTGGACGGCAGCTCGGTGATCACCGGCGGCATCAACAGCTGGAAGGACGACTACCTCGAGACCTCCCACCCGGTGAGCGACGTCGACCTCGCACTGTCCGGGCCCGCCGCGGGCTCCGCGGGCCGCTACCTGGACTCCCTGTGGGACTGGACCTGCCGCAACAAGAGCAGCTGGAGCTCGGTCTGGTTCGCCGCCTCGCCCGGCGCGGACTGCTTGCCCTCCCTTCCCCGGCCCGCCTCCCCGGAGGGCGGGGGCAACGTGCCCGCGCTCGCCGTCGGCGGCCTCGGCGTGGGCATCCGCCAGAGCGACCCCACCTCGTCCTTCCGCCCGGTCCTGCCCACGGCCGGCGACACCAAGTGCGGGATCGGGGTGTACGACAGGACGAACGCCGACCGGGACTACGACACCGTCAACCCGGAGGAGAGCGCCCTGCGCGCCCTCGTCTCCAGCGCCACCTCGCACATCGAGATCTCCCAGCAGGACGTGCACGCCACCTGCCCGCCGCTGCCCCGCTACGACGTACGCCTCTACGACGCCCTCGCCGCGAAGCTCGTCTCCGGGGTGAAGGTCCGCATCGTCGTGAGCGACCCGGCGAACCGCGGCACCATCGGCAGCGGCGGCTACTCGCAGATCAAGTCGCTCTCCGAGGTGAGCGACGCCCTGCGCGGCCGGGTGGCGGCCCTGACCGGTGACGGCGGGCGGGCGCGGACGGCCCTGTGCGAGAACCTCCAGCTGGCGACGTTCCGCGCCGCCGACCAGCCGACCTGGGCGGACGGCAAGCCGTACGCCCAGCACCACAAGCTGGTCTCGGTCGACGGATCGGCGTTCTACATCGGCTCCAAGAACCTGTACCCGTCCTGGCTGCAGGACTTCGGCTACGTCGTCGAGAGCCCGGCCGCTGCCGGACAGCTGAAGAGCGACCTGCTGGACCCGCAGTGGCGGTACTCCCAGGCCACCGCGACGTACGACTACGCCCGCGGCCTCTGCCAGGGCTGACGGCCCCGCCCGGTCCTCAGGCCAGGTCGTACGTGAAGGAGTAGGCGACGGAGGCATCGCCGTGGCGGTAGGTGAAGCCTCCGGAGCCCGAAAGCCCGGCAAGGTCCCCGGTGGCGGAGCCGGGGACCACCTCGAAGCGGCAGACGGTGCCGCCGGCGTCGAAGGTGCCGCGCTCCTCGAGCGCGAAGCTGCCCTTGCGGCCGTCGACGCTGCCGGTCAGCAGTTCCATGCCGCTGTAGCTGCCGACGTTCTCCCCGGTGTAGGCGATGGTGTAGTCGCACGCGGTCCCGGCGGCCTCGATCCCACCGGTGAATGCATTGGTGACACGGGCGTGGGCGAGCCGCGGGACGGCCTCCGCGGATCCGACGGGGTTCTCCTCCCAGTCGGCGAAGGTGAAGCGGCCACCGGTCTCTACGGGCGTGGGCATGGCTGTCCTCTCGGCCGGCCGGACGGTCTGCTCCGCCCGGCGGTTCATCAGGCTGTGCCCCAGGCTGGCAGCCGTACCTGACACCTTCTGTCAGGTACGGAGGACAATGGGATCCATGCGCGCCGACCGGCTCCTCTCCCTGCTCCTGCTGCTGCAGAACCGCGGCCGGATGACCGCACCCGAGCTCGCCGTCGAGCTGGAGGTGTCCTTGCGCACCGTCTACCGGGACGTCGAGGCCCTCGGCGCCTCCGGCGTCCCCGTCCTCGCCGACCGGGGACCGGCCGGCGGGTACCGGCTGGCCGAGGGCTACCGCACCCGTCTCACCGGTCTCACCGACGCCCAGGCCGGGTCCCTCTTCCTGGCCGGCGCTCCCGGACCCGCACGGGAACTGGGCCTCGGCGCCGACCTGGCCGCCGCCCAGCTGAAGCTCCAGGCCGCGCTGCCCGCCGTACTCGCCGGACGGGCCCGGCGGATCCAGGACCGCTTCCACCTCGACGCGCCCGCCTGGTTCCGCGAGGCCGACCCCGTCCCGCACCTCGCGCAGATCGCCCAGGCCGTGTGGGACCAGCGCGTCCTGCGCGCCCACTACCGCCGCTGGCGCGGCGAGGTGCGGCGCGAGCTGCACCCGCTGGGCCTCGTCCTCAAGGGCGGCATCTGGTACCTGGTGGCCGGGGTCGACGACGCCGTACGGACCTACCGCGTCGCCCGGTTCCTTGCCGTGGACACCGCGGCGGAGGACTTCGAACGGCCCGCCGGATTCCAACTCGCCGCGTACTGGAAGGAGTCCACCAGCCGCCTGGACGCCGTACTCCACCAGCAGACCGCCGAGCTGCGCCTGTCCCCGCGCGGACAGCGGCTGCTGCCCATGCAGTTCGGGGCGGCCGGCAACCGGGCACTCGCCGAAGCCGGCCCGGCCGACGCGGACGGCTGGGTCCGGGTGCTGCTGCCCGTCGAGTCGGAGGCGGTCGCCGTCGGCGACCTGCTCCGGCTGGGCGCGGAGGCCGAGGTCCTCGGCCCGCCCGAACTGCGCCGCGCCCTCGCCGAAACGGTGGCCGCCCTCGCCGGACGCTACGCCCGGCACACGACGTAGGGTGGCGCCGTGACCGAACAGCCGGGGCCGGGGGGAGCGCACGTGGAGATCGAGCTGTGGGAGACGGAGGACAGTGATCTCGCGGTGTTCTGGGTGCAGTTGACGGACCCGGAGCTCCAGCACATGGCGGCGATGACCAGGAAGTACCACTACGACCGGGGCCACTTCGACGCGCACTGGGCGAAGGTGCGCCACGACCCCGCGGTGACGCTGCGCACCGTGCTGGCCGACGGGGTGGTGGTCGGGCACGCCGCCGTCTTCGGACCGCCCGAGGAGCGCGAGGTGACGTACGTGATCGGCCGCGAGCACTGGGGGCGGGGCATCGCCACCCGGGCACTGGCCGAGCTGATCCGGCTGGAGGACACCCGCCCGCTGCACGCCGGGGCGGTGGCCGACAACGCGGGCTCGATCCGCGTGCTGGAGAAATGCGGGTTCGCCGTCACCGGCCGCGAGCGCGATTTCGCGCGGGCCCGCGGAGAAGAGGTGGACGTCGTCCTGCTCACCCTGGGCTGACGCGCCCGGCCCGGCCCCCGCCGGACTCCCAGCGGACCTCACCGTCCTGCCGCCGCCCGGTCGGGCGCAGCCCGCAGCCCGCGGCGACCGCCGCCGAGGCGGCGTGCTCCGGGTGGATGTGCGCGACCAGCAGGTCGACGGGCAGCGGCATCAGCCAGGCCGTGACGGCCCGGGCGGCCTCCGAGGCGAAACCGTGGCCCTGCCAAGGGATACCGACGACCCAGGCGAGCTCTGCCACGCCCCGCGCCGGGGTGATCGTGGCCTGGACGGTGCCCACCAGCCGTCCCTGCCCGCGCAGGCGCAGCACCCAATTGGCCCAGACGGTCGCGGGGTCGGGGGAGCCGGCGGAGAGCCGCCCGTAGCGGGCGCGAAGCTCGTCCCGCGACAGCGGCGCACCGCCGGTGAAGACGTGCAGGGCGGGATCGGCCAGGACGAGGCTCATCTCGTCGGTGTGCACGGGGAGCAGCGGGAGCAGGTCCAGGCGGCGGGTCGCGAGGCCCACGGGCCGGATCGCGGGCCGGCGCACCTTGGCCGCCGCGCCGGGCGGGGTATTCCGTCCACGGCCAGGCAGATGCCCAGCACCCGGTCGTGGCCGGTCCACCCGTTGACGCGGCCGTGGTTGTTGCTGATCTGCACGCGCCGGCGCGGGAGGTCCACCGCCGACACGAGATGCAGGTACACGGTGCCGGAGACGCGGGCGAGGACGATGTCGCCGACCTCGACCAGCGCCGGGTCGGCCGGCGCGACCAGGACCCGCTGCCGGCTGTGGACCAGCGGCACCATGGATCCACCGGTCGGCCGGAATTCCACGGTCTCGCCCCGGCCTATGCGGTCCGCCTGTGTGTCGAGCATGCCCATCCGGCGAGTCTCCCGACGCGGAAGCGTTCCCGGCCACCGGATTTCTCCCTGACCAGCTCCGCCCCGCCCGGGCCGTCGTCCTGCACGGCACACGGAAACCAGGGGCGCCAGGGCCTGCGCGAGGTGAGGGCGAAGCCTCAGAAGGGGGGACATTCGCTGTAGCCCAGCGGCTCCGGCAGCGGGACGGCGGGGCGCGGCGTCCGCAGCAGGGCGACGGCCCCCTCGACCCGGCCCAGCTCCACCAGCAGCGGGCCGAGGGCCCGCTGGTGCTCCAGCCGGTCCTCTTCCAGGAGGGCGACGGCCTCCTCGAGGCGTCCCGCGCCCGCCAGCAGGTCGGCCAGGGCTTCCACCGCGTACCAGCTGCGGCCCTCCGGGTGCGCGAGGGCCTCCTGCACCGCCTCGTCCAGCCGCCCGCAGGCAGCCAGGAGCGGGCCCCTCAGCCGGAACAGCTCCCACTCCTCCTTGCCCCGCCGGGCCTTGAGGGCGTCGAGGTGGGCGAGGCCCTCCTCGGCGCGGCCCTCGGCGGCGAACAGCCCGCACAGCAGGTCGAGGGTGCAGTCCTCGGCACTGTTCAGCGCGCGCACCACCTCGATGGCCTCGGCGCCCCGCCCGTGCCGGGCCAGCCGCTCCGCGAGCAGGGCCGGGGCGTGCCAACGGCCGCGTTCCGCGTGCTCCCGGTACGCCTCGACCGCACCGGCCACGTCGCCGCGGCCTTCCAGGAACTCCGCCAGGTGACGGACGGCATTGGGCTGCTCCTCGCCCGCCGCGTACGCGCGCAGCTCGTCGATCCGGCCGTGCCGCACCAGCAGTTCGGCCAGCGGGTCGCGGTTGTTGACCGGCGTGGAGCCGTGGGAGCGCAGCACCGCGACCGCCTCGTCCGTACGGCCCTGCCGCTCGCGCACGGACGCCAGCAGGTTCACCGCATGGAACGGCTGCCTGTACCGCTCGCCGCATTCCCGGCTGCCGCACCGCGCGCACGGAGTCCCGGACGCGATGCGGGCCTCCAGCAGCGCCGCCACCTCCTCGCCCCGGCCCAGCCCGATGGCCACCCCGACGAGGGACTCGGCCGGCCACCAGTCCTGGACGTGCGGCAGGAGCAGCTCGTACGCCTCCTCGCCCTGCCCGTGCCGGGCCAGGAGGAGGGCCAGGTCGCGCAGCGCGGACCGTTCCCCGTCCCGGGCGAAGGGCCGGACGAGGGCGATGGCCTCCTCGCCCCGGCCCTCGGCGTCCAGCAGGCGGGCGGCCTCCGCGGCCGCCGTCCACCAGCCGGTACCGACGTACGGGGCCAGTACCGCGAGGGCCTCCTCCGGCCGGCCCCGGTCCGCGAGGCGACGCGCCCAGGCGCGGGCGCAGAACCAGTCGCCGTCCTCCGCCAGGGCCTGTGCGCGTACCAAGTCGGCGTGTCCGAGGGCGAGGAGCCGGTCCACGAGACCCGGCGGCACGCACTCCTCGTGCATCCGGGTCCGGCGGTCGAGCACGGCGAAGTCCATGGCGGCAGCCTAAGGGGCGGCTACGGGGGCTCCACCTCCAGGAAGCGGCGCCGGCGCGGGCCCCGGTACAGCAGGCAGACCCAGCCCAGCCGTTCCAGCACGGCCGCGCAGGCCGTCAGCCGCTCCTGCTCCTCCTCGGCCGCGCCGCCGCCCGGAGGCCCGAGCCAGGTCACCTCCACCCGCCCGGGCTCCGACCCGGCGGCCACGCGGTAGCCCGTGCGCGTACGCCGGCCCTCCGCGTCCACTGCCGACGGGGTGATCCCCGACGCTTCCAGTACGAGGGCCACCGCGCGCGGCGGCTGCCGAACCTCCCACGGCGCGGGAACCGCCGCGCCCGCCGGGCCGTTGACCAGACGACGGATCTGCAGCAGCCCCTCGTACGCCGTGCGCAGCTCGGCCTCCCGCCGGCCGGGCGGCGCTTCCGGGCCGTCGCCGGTCGCGGCCTCGAAGCCCTGCCCCGGTGCCGTCATCGCCCCACACCCTCCCGCTCTCCTGACGCGCCCTCGCCCATCGAGCCCGTCGCGGCCGTGCCGGCCGATGGGCCCGGTGGCCCGATGGGCACGTCTGAGTATGTTGCGCCCAACGGCCTGAGTATCCGCCCCGATTCCCCGCCGGGCCGCCGCTGGTCGAATGGGGTCATGACTTCCGACGCCCCGCGCAGCGCGACCGTCCGCCCGCGCATGCAGCACGTGACCACCGCAGGCTCGGCCCTGGCCGTGGCGCTGGTCCCGCTCGTCGTCGGCGTCCTGTTCGCCAAGGCGATGGCCGCCGACCCGATGACCCCGGTCAACGCCCTGATCGCGGGCGGCGGTCAGCGGGCCGCCCTGCCGCGGGGGGAGTGGAAGCGGCGCGGCCACAGCACCCTGCGCCGGTTCCGCACGGTGCGACGTGACACGGCGCGCCGGTGCGCCCACGTCTGTGGCCGCCGTCCCTGACGCCTGGGCGCGCCGACACCAGGGCATCAGCGCGCCCAGGCGCCCGGGCGCCCAGGCATCAGGGCATCAGGGCGCGGCGAGGGGCTCCTGGAGTTCGGTGACCCACTGGTCCGGGTCCTGCGGGCAGGAGAGGGTCAGCTCCCGCGCGTATCCTGCCGGGCGGTGGCCGTGTGCGTCGATCCACCGCGCCAGGGCCTGCGCGGTCGGCAGTACGCCGTCCATGGAGCCCCGGTGCACCACGGTCGCGGCCCGCTCCACGCCGGGCAGCGTGACGATCCGCACCTCGCCCCCGAGGTCCTCGGCCCGCACCGATGCAGCCACCGGCAGACCGGCGTGGACGAGGACCGCCGTGCCGGACTCCGTGCCCGGCGCGTCCTCGTAGTAGGCGGTGCCGGGACCGGTCGGCACGACCCCGGCCTCCTCGATGCGGCGGCACAGCTCGTCGTAGAGCGGGCCGATGACCGGGCCGATGTCCTGCGGTTCGTAACTCCCGGCCGTGCCGGTCAGCTCGGCGAGCCGGACGGGCGGGAGGCTCTTCACGACGACGTCGTCGGCAGGCATGGTTCCCTCGCTTTCGATGGTCCGGAGCCTCGCCTCGACCTGGACCAGCCGCGCCGCCGCGGCGGCCATGGCGGTCTCCAGTTCCGCCTGCCGCAGCCGCAGCATGCCGCGCAGCTCCTCCGCGCCCACCCGCTCGCCGAGGATCGTCCCCACCTGGTCGAGGCTGAAGCCGAGTTCCTTGAGCGCGATGACACGGTTGAGGCGGGCGAGCTGCCCGGCCTCGTAGAAGCGGTAGCCGGTGAACGGGTCGACACGTGCCGGGCGCAGCAGTCCGAGGGCGTCGTAGTGACGCAGCATGCGGACCGACACCCGGCCGTGTTTGGCGAAGTCTCCGATGGTGAACATGACGGGCTCCACTACAAGGTCTGACACAGGGGGAGGGTCAAGCGTCGCACTCGGGGCGGAGACGGTCAGCGGCCGTACTGCCGCAGACACAGGTCGACGATGGACGGCGGTACGACCCCGTCCGCGGCCGCGCACAGCTCGTCCATGCGGGGCGGCGGCGCCGGCCGCCGGCGCGGGTGCGCGGTCACGGGCCCCGGCACACGCGCCCGCCGGGGCGGCGCCGCTTCGGCGCGGGCCCGATCGGGGGACGGGGCGGGCTCCGGGCCGGGGTCCTGTTCCGGGTCCGCGTCCGGGTCGTGATCGGCGGTCCTGGGCAGCTTCCCCAGGGGCAGCGCCAGGGGTGTGGGGAGCTCGGGCGCGTCGGCGGGCGGGACGGAACCGCGTGCGGGAACCGGAGCCGCATCCTGCGGTGCGACGGAGACACAGCCGGCGCTCGCGAGGAGCGCGACGAGGGAGAGGGGCACGGCCCGGCGTAACTGCATCCGACCACCTTGCCGTACCGTGCGGCCCGCCCGGTTCCCCGCCTCACGCGTCCGGGTGACACCGCCCCCGTCGTTGCGGCCGGGGCGTGTGGGAAATTGGAACGGCAGTGCGGGTGACGGGTGGGCGCGACCTCCGGAGTCCCGCGCCGCCGCGTCCTGCCCGCCGAACGCCCGTACGGAGTGCCCGTCCATGACCTCAGCCGCCGCGCCCGGCAACCCCACGCCGCCCCCGGAGCCCACAGCC
>NZ_JARAYQ010000182.1:0-17931 GCF_033794505.1 Streptomyces sp. MB09-01
TAGGCCAGATGTGGAAGCCCGGTAACGGGTGAAGCTGACTGGTACTAATAGGCCGAGGGCTTGTCCTCAGTTGCTCGCGTCCACTGTGTTAGTTCTGAAATAACGAACAGCTGTGTTCATGCCAGCGTTCAAATTTCATAGTGTTTCGGTGGTCATAGCGTTAGGGAAACGCCCGGTTACATTCCGAACCCGGAAGCTAAGCCTTTCAGCGCCGATGGTACTGCAGGGGGGACCCTGTGGGAGAGTAGGACGCCGCCGAACAACCCGCCCTTTTAGCTCAGTCGGTAGAGCGTCTCCATGGTAAGGAGAAGGTCAACGGTTCGATTCCGTTAAAGGGCTCCGAGAAGAAAGGCCCCCGCCTTGTGGCGGGGGCCTTTTTTGTTTTTCAGGGCAATCGTGAGGCGGCCGCGTCCAGGAAGGCGCCGACCGCCTCTTCGAACTGTCGCTCGATGGCGATGAGCCCTTGGCGGTCCTCCGCACGGTTGATCTCTCCGAGCTTGGCGGATATCGCCTCCATGAGAGGGCGCAGGCCCGGATCGTCCGCGACGAGCCGGAGGCGGAAGGCGGCGGTTTCGGCGGCGGCGCCGTGACGGTCGCTCTCCAGCAGGGCCTCGAGCAGCCTTTCCTCGTCACGGGGGTCGAGGCGGCGGCGGAACCACAGGGTGATCTTGGCGCGTTTGAGCTCCGTGACCGCGCCCGCGTAACCGCTGTACGCGGCCAGACGTTCCTGGCGGATGCGTTGCTCCCGGGCCCGGGCTTCCGTGCGCTCGGTGGTGCGTCGCTGGAACAGGTACGTGCTGCATGAGCCGATCAAGGTGCCGGCGACGGCCACCAGGCTCGCGAAGACTGTGTCCACGGCCGCGAGTTGACCACACGCCGAGGCCCTTTCGCCATGGGCAGGCCGGGTTACTCACCTTCGTGCTGTTCCGGGACGCGGAAGGCCAGGATGGCCATGTCGTCCGAGGCCGGCTCGGCCGCGAAGCGTTCCACCGCGCGCAGCACGCGGGAGGCGACTGCGCCCGCGGTGAGGCCCGTACAGGTGGTGAGGACCTCGGCGAGGCCGTCGTCGCCGAGCATGCGGGTCCCCTCGCGGCGCTCGGTCACGCCGTCGGTGACGCAGAGCAGGACGTCGCCGGGGTCGAGGGTGAGGGTCTGCTCGTAGAGGTCCAGGTCCTCGATCACGCCCAGCAGGGGCTGCGGGTCCGCGGCCGCGTCGACCTGGCCGTTCGGGCGCAGGCGGAGCGGGAGCGGGTGGCCCGCGCAGACGACCTTCATCAGGGCGCCGCCGTCGGGCTGGGGGTGGAGCTCCCCGTAGAGGAGGGTGAGGAAGCGGCTGCGGGCGCCCTCGTCGAGGATGGCGGCGTTGAGGCGTTCCAGGACGGCCGGCCCGCCGAGGCCCTCACGGGTCAGCAGGCGCAGTGCGTGCCGGGCGAGGCCGGTGACGGCGGCCGCCTCGGGGCCCGTGCCGCAGACGTCGCCGATGGCGAAGCCGTACGCGCCGTCGCGGATCGGGAAGACGTCGTAGAAGTCGCCGCCCACCTCGTTGCCCTCGCCGGCGGCGCGGTAGATGACCTCGACCTCCATGCCGGGGATGGCGGGCGAGCCCGGCGGCAGCAGGCTGCGCTGGAGGGAGCGGCTGATCGCGGTGCGCTCGGAGTAGAGGCGGGCGTTGTCGAGGGCGAGGGCGGCCCGGCGGGAGAGGTCCTCGGCGAGTTCGAGGATCTCCTGGCGGAAGTGCTCCTCGCGCGGCTTGCCGAGGGTGAGCATGCCGATCACGCGGTTGCGGGCGAGGAGGGGCAGGACCACCGTCTCGCCGCCGACCGCGAGGGTCGCCTCCGGCCACGGGCGGGCGCCGGCCTCGCGGACCGGCTCGGGCGGGCTGACCCGGGAGAGCAGGGCCTTGAGGCCGTCGATGCGCTCCTCGTCCTCGTGGAGGACGTAGGAGAGGTACGGGTCGGAGGACTGGTCGGCGATGGTGTAGACGGCGCACCAGGTGGCGAGGGTCGGGACGGTCATCTGGGCCATGAGCGCCAGGGTCTGGTCCCGGTCGAGGGTGCCGGCCAGCAGGTCGGAGGCCTCGACGAGGAAGGAGAGGGAGCCGCGGCGCAGCCGTTCCAGTTCGCCGAGGCGGGCCGATTCGACGGCGAGCGCGATGCGGTCGGCGGCGAACTGGAGGTGGAGCGCCTCTTCGTTGGAGTAGCGGCCGGGGGTTTCGGCGGCGACGCCGAGGGAGCCGGTGAGCCGGCCCTCCACCTTGAGGGGGACGGTCACCGCGGAGCGCATGCCGGTGGCCTCCAGCAGCGGGACGGCTCCGGGGACCGCGGTGAGGTCGTCGTGGACGGCGGGCATGCGGGCGGAGCCGTAGCGGTTGGTGCCGGCCTCGACGGGGACGCGGGCGAAGCGCTGGCGGGTGGAGGGCAGGCCGGTGGTGGCGCGGACCTCCAGCTCGGTCTCGTCGTCGGTGGCGAGCAGCAGGAAGGCGGCGTCCGCGTCGAGGAGGTCGCGGGCGCGTTCTACGGTGCGCTGGAGGAGTCCGTCGAGGTCATCGGGGGCGGGGGAGCCGATGAAGACCTCGAAGGGGTCCGCCGGGCGGGGCTCGGTGAAGTGGCCGCTGTCGGTGGCCGGGACCCTTACGGGGGTCTGGAGCAGGGCGCGCTCGTCGTCGTGGACGAGGAGGCAGACGATGGACGGCTCGCCATGGGCGTCGCGGACGCGCAGGTGGGAGGCGTAGACGGGGATGACGCGGCCGTCCGAGCCGCGGACTCCGTAGCTGCCCTCCCAGCGGGACAGGCGCAGGGCCTCGGCGATGCCGGTGCCGGTGCCGGGGGTCTGCGGCCAGGCGGCGAGCTCGGCGAGGGGGCGGCCGAGGGTCTTCTCGGCGGGGTAGCCGAAGATGTGCTCCGCGTCCTCGTTCCAGGCGGAGATCGCGTCGGAGGCGTCGATCTGGAGGAGGGCGACGCGGACGCGGCTGTCGGCGAGGGGGAGCATGCGATCGGGGACGACCGGGCCTGCGGAGCGGGTACCGACCGGCCGGTCTGGGAGGTCGAGGCGGAACCACACGTGCTTGTGCGTGGCCGTGTACTCGACGCCCCAGCGGGTGGCGAGGGCGGCGCAGAGCATCAGGCCGCGGCCGTTCTCGCGGTCGGGGTCGGCGTACGGGCGCTCGTCGGGGTGCCGGAGCGGGAGCTCGCGCTCCGGGTACCGGTCCGCGACCTCGACGCGTACGCCGCCCTCGGCGCGCAGGCACAGGACCTCGGCCCGGGTTCCGGCGTGGACCACGGCATTGGTGACGAGCTCGCTGGTGAGCACCACCGCGTCGTCGACGATGTCCGCGAAACCCCAGCCCTGCAGGGTGTCGCGGACGAACGCGCGAGCGGCGGCGACCGAGCGCCCGAGGGGGTCGAAGCTGGCAGCCGCCCGTGCCGTGATCACGAATCTCCTTCGACGCGGTTGGACATCGGTTGCCAGGTTACTTACCTTCACGGTCGGCATGGTGCCGTCGTCCGGGAATCCACCCGCAGGGTACGGCGGGTGTGCGATGGTGCCGAAGTGTTATGGCCGGGTTCGGCCAGGGTGAAACACTGGGCAGGCTTGAAGAGCCGGGCAGCAGCACTCGAAAGCCCGGCGGAACAGCGGTCGACCCTTTCGGGAGGGACACGGTGGAGTCTGGCGCAGCGGTGCGGCGTACGGGAACGCGGCCGAAGGGCGGACGTCCCCGGCGCAGCGGCACGACGGAGGTCGATACCGCCGCTCTGAACAGGCTGCTCACGGCCCTGGTGTCGATGCGGGACGGGAACTTCCGCAAGCGGCTGACGGTGTCCGGCGAGGGCGTGATGGCGGAGATCGCCGCCGTCTACAACGAGGTCGCCGACCGCAACCTCCACCTGACCGGTGAGCTGTCCCGGGTGCGGCGGATGGTGGGCCGCGAGGGCAAGCTGAGCGAACGGCTGGAAACCGGTGCCTGCGAGGGCTCCTGGGCGGCCGCGATCGACGCCTCGAACCAGTTGGTGGACGACCTGGCCCGGCCGGTGTCCGAAGTGGGCCGGGTGCTGTCGGCGGTGGCCGAGGGCGATCTGGACCAGCGGATGGACCTGCGGACGCAGGCCGCCGACGGGGTGGGGCATCCGCTGCGCGGGGAGTTCCTGAAGGTCGGGCGCACGGTCAACAACCTGGTCGACCAGTTGTCCGCGTTCACCGACGAGGTGACGCGCGTGGCGCTGGAGGTCGGTACCGAGGGCAAGCTCGGCGGTCAGGCCCAGGTGCGCGGAATGTCCGGTTCGTGGAAGGACCTGACCGACTCCGTCAACACCATGGCGTACCGGCTCACCGCTCAGGTGCGTGATATCGCTCTCGTCACGACGGCGGTCGCGAAGGGCGATCTGTCGCGCAAGGTCACGGTGCACGTGGCCGGCGAGATGCTCCAGCTGAAGAACACCGTGAACACGATGGTGGACCAGCTGTCCTCCTTCTCCTCCGAGGTGACCCGCGTCGCCCGCGAGGTGGGTACGGAGGGCGAGCTGGGCGGCCAGGCGAAGGTGCCCGGGGTCGCCGGCGTGTGGAAGGACCTGACGGACTCCGTCAACACCATGGCCGGAAATCTCACGGCCCAGGTGCGCGGGATCGCGCAGGTGACGACGGCGGTCGCGAACGGCGACCTGTCGCAGAAGGTGCGGGTGAGCGCGCGCGGCGAGGTGGCGCAGCTGGCCGAAACGATCAACCAGATGACGGAGACCCTGCGGACCTTCGCGGACGAGGTCACGCGCGTGGCCAGCGAGGTCGGGGCCAAGGGAACACTCGGCGGCCAGGCGCAGGTGCCGGGGGCCGCGGGGACGTGGAAGGACCTCACCGATTCGGTGAACACGGTCTTCCGCAACCTCACCACGCAGGTGCGGGACATCGCGACGGTGACGACGGCCGTGGCCAACGGCGACCTGTCGCAGAAGGTCACCGTCGATGTGGCCGGCGAGATGCTGGAGCTGAAGAACACCGTCAACACGATGGTGGACCAGCTCCAGTCCTTCGGTGCGGAAGTGACGCGAGTGGCCCGTGAGGTCGGCGTCGAGGGTGAGCTGGGCGGGCAGGCGCAGGTGCCGGGTGCGGCGGGGACGTGGAAGGACCTCACCGACTCGGTGAACACCGCCTTCCGCAACCTCACCGGGCAGGTCCGCAACATCGCCCAGGTGACGACGGCGGTGGCCAACGGCGACCTGTCGCAGAAGGTCACCGTGGACGTCTCCGGCGAGATGCTCCAGCTGAAGAACACCGTCAACACGATGGTGGACCAGCTGTCCTCCTTCGCCGACCAGGTCACGCGGATGGCGCGGGACGTGGGTACGGAGGGCCGGCTCGGCGGCCAGGCGCGGGTGGAGGGGGTGTCCGGCACGTGGAAGGAGCTCACCGACTCCGTCAACTTCATGGCCGGGAACCTGACCTCGCAGGTGCGCCAGATCGCGCAGGTGACGACGGCGGTGGCGCGGGGCGACCTGTCGCAGAAGATCGACGTGGATGCCCGGGGCGAGATCCTGGAGCTGAAGAACACCATCAACACGATGGTGGACCAGCTCTCCGCCTTCGCGGAGCAGGTGACCCGGGTGGCCCGGGACGTGGGTACGGAGGGCCGGCTCGGCGGCCAGGCGCAGGTGCCCGGGGTGGCCGGCGTGTGGCGCGACCTGACGGACTCGGTGAACGGCATGGCCGGAAACCTGACCTCGCAGGTGCGCAACATCGCACAGGTGGCCACGGCGGTGGCGCGCGGTGACCTGTCACAGAAGATCGACGTGGACGCCCGGGGCGAGATCCTGGAGCTCAAGAACACTCTCAACACCATGGTCGACCAGCTCTCGAACTTCGCGGAGCAGGTGACCCGGGTGGCCCGGGAGGTGGGCACCGAGGGCATCCTCGGCGGTCAGGCCGAGGTCAAGGGTGTCTCCGGCACCTGGAAGGACCTCACCCAGTCCGTCAACTTCATGGCGAACAACCTGACGTCGCAGGTGCGCAACATCGCCGAGGTGACCACGGCCGTGGCCATGGGCGACCTCTCCAAGAAGATCACCGTCGACGCGAAGGGCGAGATCCTCGAACTCGTCACCACCGTCAACACGATGGTGGACCAGCTGTCCTCGTTCGCGGAGCAGGTGACGCGGGTGGCCCGCGAGGTGGGCTCCGAGGGCATCCTGGGCGGTCAGGCCCGGGTGCGCGGGGTGACGGGCATCTGGAAGGACCTGACCGACAACGTCAACCTGATGGCCAACAACCTGACCTCGCAGGTGCGCAACATCTCCCAGGTCTCGGCGGCGGTCGCCAACGGCGACCTGACGAAGAAGGTCACGGTCGAGGCGCGCGGCGAGGTCGCGCAGCTCGCCGACACGGTCAACACGATGGTGAAGACCCTGTCCTCCTTCGCCGACGAGGTCACGCGCGTGGCCCGTGAGGTGGGTACGGAGGGACGTCTGGGCGGTCAGGCGCACGTGCCCGGGGTCTCGGGGACGTGGAAGGACCTCACCGATTCGGTGAACTTCATGGCCTCCAACCTCACCGGCCAGGTGCGGCAGATCGCCATGGTCACGACCGCCATCGCCAAGGGCGACATGACCAAGAAGATCGACATCGATGCCCGGGGCGAGATCCTGGAGCTCAAGACCACCATCAACACGATGGTCGACCAGCTGTCCTCGTTCGCGGACCAGGTGACGCGGGTGGCCCGCGAGGTGGGCACCGAGGGCATCCTGGGCGGCCAGGCCCGGGTCCGGGACGTCGACGGCACCTGGCGGGACCTGACCGAGTCCGTGAACGAGATGGCCGGGAACCTCACCCGGCAGGTGCGCGCGATCGCGGCCGTGGCCACGGCGGTGACCCGCGGCGACCTGAGCCTGAAGGTCGACGTGGACGCGGCGGGCGAGATCCAGGTCCTCCAGGACAACATCAACACGATGATCGTCAACCTGCGCGACACCACCTTGGCCAACAAGGAACAGGACTGGCTCAAGGGCAACCTCGCCCGGATCTCCGCCCTGATGCAGGGCCGCCGGGAGCTCGACGACGTGGCCTCGCTGATCATGAGCGAGCTCACCCCGGTGGTCTCCGCGCAGCACGGCGCCTTCTTCCTGGCCCTGCCGACCGGCGGTACCACCGAGATCGGGACGGACGGGGGCGCGGACGGCTCGTACGAGCTGCGGATGCGCGGGAGTTACGCGTACGCGGGCGGCCAGATGCCCACCGCCTTCCGGCCGGGGGAGGGGCTGATCGGGACCGTCGCCGAGGAGAAGCGGACGATCCTCGTCGAGAACACCCCGCCCGGCTACCTGAAGATCTCCTCCGGGCTGGGCGAAGCGCCGCCCGCGCACGTGATCGTGCTGCCGGTGCTCTTCGAGGGGAAGCTGCTCGGCGTCATCGAGCTGGCCTCGTTCACGCCGTTCACGCAGATCCAGAAGGACTTCCTCAGCCAGATCGCCGAGATGATCGGTACGAGCGTCAACACCATCAGCGTCAACTCCAAGACGGAGATGCTGCTGAAGCAGTCGCAGGAGATGACCGAGCAGCTGCGCGAGCGCTCGGACGAGCTGGAGAACCGGCAGAAGGCCCTGCAGGCCGCCAACGCGGAGCTGGAGGAGAAGGCCGAGCTGCTGGCCCAGCAGAACCGGGACATCGAGGTGAAGAACACCGAGATCGAGGAGGCCCGGCAGGTCCTGGAGGAGCGTGCCGAGCAGCTCGCGGTCTCGATGCGCTACAAGTCGGAGTTCCTGGCGAACATGTCGCACGAGCTGCGCACGCCGCTCAACTCGCTGCTGATCCTGGCCAAGCTGCTCGCCGACAACGCGGACGAGAACCTGTCGCCGAAGCAGGTGGAGTTCGCGGAGACCATCCACGGCGCGGGTTCGGACCTGCTGCAGCTGATCAACGACATCCTCGACCTGTCGAAGGTCGAGGCCGGGAAGATGGACGTCTCGCCGACCCGGATCGCGCTGGTCCAGCTCGTCGACTACGTGGAGGCCACCTTCCGGCCGCTGACGGCGGAGAAGGGCCTGGACTTCTCGGTGCGGGTCTCGCCGGAGCTGCCCGCCACCTTGCACACCGACGAGCAGCGGCTCCTGCAGGTGCTGCGCAACCTGCTGTCGAACGCGGTGAAGTTCACCGACACCGGGGCGGTGGAGCTGGTGATCCGGCCGGCCGGGGCCGACGTGCCGACGGCGATCCGCGAGCAGCTGCTGGAGGCCGGTTCGCTGCGGGAGGCGGACGCGGACCTGATCGCGTTCTCCGTGACGGACACGGGCATCGGGATCGCGGCGAGCAAGATGCTGGTGATCTTCGAGGCCTTCAAGCAGGCCGACGGGACGACGAGCCGCAAGTACGGCGGCACCGGACTGGGCCTGTCCATCAGCCGGGAGATCGCCCGGCTGTTGGGCGGGGAGATCCACGCGGCGAGCGAGCCCGGTCGCGGGTCCACCTTCACGCTGTACCTGCCGCTGCACCCGAGCGAGCTGCCTCCGCAGGGGTACGCGCCGCCCACGCCCGGCGGTGGCCGCGGCGAGCTGTATCGCAGGTCCCTGGACGGGGCGCGACCGGTGCTGCCCGCCGCCCCGGCCGGGCCGGCGGCCGTACCGTCGGGGCCGCCCCAGTCGGCGCGGCCGGCGCTGTCGGCCACCGGGCAGGGCGGCGGGGCCGCGCTGTTCCGACGGCGGCGCAAGGCGCTGAGCGACCCGGAGCCGCGTACGGCGGTGCCGGGGCAGCCGAACGCGGTGGCGGCCGAGGACGGCTGGGGCAGCGCGGAGGACGAACTTCCGGTGGTGCCCCGGACGTACGGCTTCCACGGCGAGAAGGTGCTCATCGTGGACGACGACGTACGCAACGTCTTCGCGCTCACCAGTGTGCTGGAGCAGCACGGGCTGGCCGTGCTGTACGCGGAGAACGGGCGGGAGGGCATCGAAGTCCTCGAGCAGCACGACGACGTGACGGTCGTACTGATGGACATCATGATGCCCGAGATGGACGGGTACGCCACGACCTCGGCGATCCGGCGGATGCCGCAGTTCGCGGGGCTGCCGATCATCGCGCTGACGGCGAAGGCGATGAAGGGCGACCGGGAGAAGGCGATCGACTCCGGCGCTTCCGACTATGTCACCAAGCCGGTCGACCCCGACTACCTTCTGTCGGTGATGGAACAGTGGATGCGGGGAAAGTGAGCGCCGGGAGAGCGCTGCCCATCAATTGCTGACTCAGTGTGGCCGGAGCGGTGTGGGACCCCTGTATACGGGGAACCTTCTGCTCTCCCACCGCGTTTCTGCTTCGTGCACAGTGACATCTTGGTGACAGGGTGTGGCGATCTCGGGACTGGGGCTACGATGACCGGCACAAGGACGGACGGCGCACGGATGCCGTCTTCTGGGGCGGGGCCCGGCACACAGGCCGGAGCCAGGAGCCGGGGAGGCCCCGTGCCGGGGCGAGGAGGACAGGGCATGGTGCAGAAGGCCAAGATCCTCCTGGTCGATGACCGGCCGGAGAATCTGCTGGCGCTGGAGGCCATCCTCTCCGCGCTCGATCAGACACTGGTCCGGGCGTCGTCGGGGGAGGAAGCGCTCAAGGCGCTGCTGACGGACGATTTCGCGGTCATCCTGCTGGATGTCCAGATGCCGGGGATGGACGGATTCGAGACGGCCGCGCACATCAAGCGGCGCGAGCGGACCCGGGACATCCCGATCATCTTCCTCACCGCGATCAACCACGGTCCGCACCACACGTTCCGCGGTTACGCGGCGGGCGCGGTCGACTACATCTCGAAGCCCTTCGACCCGTGGGTGCTGCGGGCCAAGGTGTCGGTCTTCGTGGAGCTGTACACGAAGAACTGCCAACTGCGCGAGCAGGCGGCCCTGCTGCGGCTCCAGCTGGAGGGCGGCAGCTCGAACGGCGTGGACGCCAGCAAGGAGACGGCCGGACTGCTGGCCGAGCTCTCCGCGCGGCTCGCGGCGGTCGAGGAGCAGGCCGAGGCGCTCACCAAGCAGCTCGGCGAGGACTCGGCCGACGCGGGCGTGGTGGCGACCGCGGCCCACCTGGAGCGCAAGCTCACGGGGCTCCGGCGGGCGCTGGACGCGCTGGAGCCGGGCACCGCCGGAGGGGCTCCGGCCCTGCCCTCGCAGAACTGACCGCGCGGGCGTCGGCTCTGGCGGTGCGTCAAAGCACCTGCGGAGGCGACGACACGAACGGGTGAAGGGGTGGGCACGCGTGTCCACCGGCGTGCGCACCGGTAACCTCGGGCGCATGGCCTCAAGTACGTCCGGCAAGGGTTCCCAGAGCACCGCGGGCACCGCGAAGGGCCGCACCGGCCGTACGACGGCGCCGGCCAAGAAGGCGGCCCCCGCGCGCAAGCCCCCGGCGAAGAAGGCCGCGGCCGCCAAGCGCGGCCCGGCCAAGAAGGCCGCGGCCAAGCCCGCGCCGTCCCCGACGGGGGGCGTGGTGCGGCTGGTGCGCGCCGTGTGGCTCGGCTGCGCGCACGCCGTCGGCGCCGTCTTCCGCGGCATCGGCCAGGGGGCCAAGAACCTCGACCCCGCCCACCGCAAGGACGGCGTCGCGCTGCTGCTGCTCGCCCTCGCGCTGATCGTGGCCGCCGGAACCTGGTCGAACCTGAGCGGTCCGGTCGGGGATCTGGTGACCATGCTGGTCACCGGTGCCTTCGGACGCCTGGATCTGCTCGTGCCGATCCTGCTCGGCGTCATGGCGGTACGTTTCATCCGCCATCCCGAGCAGACCGACGCCAACGGCCGCATCGGCATCGGGCTCTCCGCCCTCGTCATCGGGGTCCTGGGCCTGGTCCACATCGCCTGCGGGGCGCCCGGCCGGGACGAGGGCACCACCGCGATGCAGAACGCGGGCGGCCTCGTCGGCTGGGCCGCCTCCAAGCCGCTGATCTTCACGATGGGCGCGCCGCTGGCCGTGCCCATGCTGGTGCTGCTCACGGTCTTCGGGCTGCTGGTGGTCACCGCGACCCCGGTCAACGCGATCCCGCAGCGGCTGCGCCGGCTCGGCATCCGGCTGGGGATCATCGCCCCGAACGAGTACGACGAGGGGTACGGGGAGAGCGAGGGCGGCGCCGCCGACCGGCGGGACCGTCACGACGCGGAGCAGTGGCGGGCCCGTACGGGCGCGTCCGCCGGCTCCGGCGACCCGGCGGACACCGCCGAGGAGGAGGCGCTCGCCCGGCGGCGCCGGCCGCGCAGGAGCTCCGCCCGGCCGGCCATGGACCGGGAGATGGACGCCGTCGACGTGGCGGCCGCGGCCGCCGCCGCGCTGGACGGGGTGGTCTACGGCGGCCTGCCGCCCTCCCCGCTCGTCGCCGACCTCACGCACGGCATCAGCGGCGAGCGGGAGGGCGCGGAGATCACCGCGCCCGTGCCGACCGCCCGCGGGGAGCGCACCGCGGCACCCGCCGCTCCCGAGCCCGCCGCCGCTCCCGAAACCCCCGCCGAGCGGCCGCACGCCACCACTGCGGCGGCTTCCGGGACGCTGTCGGTGCCCGACCTGACCAAGGCCCCGCCGCAGACCCAGGCGCTGCCGCCGCGCGCCGAGCAGCTCCAGCTGCGCGGGGACATCACGTACGCCCTGCCCTCGCTGGACCTGCTGGAGAAGGGCGGGCCCGGCAAGACCCGCAGCGCCGCCAACGACGCGGTCGTCGCCTCGCTGCGCAACGTGTTCACCGAGTTCAAGGTCGATGCGGACGTCACCGGCTTCACCCGGGGGCCGACGGTCACCCGGTACGAGGTCACGCTGGGCGCGGCGGTCAAGGTCGAGCGGATCACCGCGCTGACCAAGAACATCGCCTACGCCGTGGCCTCGCCGGACGTGCGGATCATCAGCCCGATCCCGGGCAAGTCGGCGGTCGGCATCGAGATTCCGAACACCGACCGCGAGATGGTCAACCTGGGCGACGTCCTGCGCCTCGCGGACGCGGCCGAGGACGACCACCCGATGCTGGTCGCGCTCGGCAAGGACGTCGAGGGCGGCTACGTCATGGCCAACCTGGCCAAGATGCCGCACGTGCTCGTGGCCGGCGCCACCGGTTCCGGAAAGTCCTCCTGCATCAACTGCCTGATCACCTCCGTCATGGTCCGGGCGACCCCGGAGGACGTCCGGATGGTGCTCGTCGACCCCAAGCGGGTGGAGCTGACGGCGTACGAGGGCATCCCGCACCTGATCACGCCGATCATCACCAACCCGAAGCGGGCCGCCGAGGCCCTGCAGTGGGTCGTGCGCGAGATGGACCTGCGCTACGACGACCTGGCCGCCTTCGGCTACCGGCACATCGACGACTTCAACCAGGCCATCCGGGACGGCAAGATCAAACTGCCGCCGGGCAGCGAGCGGGAGCTCAGCCCCTACCCGTACCTGCTCGTGATCGTCGACGAGCTGGCCGACCTGATGATGGTGGCCCCCCGCGACGTCGAGGACTCGATCGTCCGGATCACCCAGCTGGCCCGCGCGGCCGGCATCCACCTGGTGCTCGCCACCCAGCGGCCCTCGGTGGACGTGGTCACCGGCCTGATCAAGGCGAACGTGCCCTCGCGCCTCGCCTTCGCCACCTCCTCCCTCGCCGACAGCCGGGTCATCCTCGACCAGCCGGGCGCCGAGAAGCTCATCGGCAAGGGCGACGGGCTGTTCCTGCCGATGGGGGCGAACAAGCCGGTCCGCCTCCAGGGGGCCTTCGTCACCGAGGACGAGATCGCCGGGATCGTCCAGCACTGCAAGGACCAGATGGCGCCCGTCTTCCGGGACGACGTCACCGTCGGGCAGAAGCAGAAGAAGGAGATCGACGAGGACATCGGCGACGACCTGGACCTGCTGTGCCAGGCGGCGGAGCTGGTGGTCACCACGCAGTTCGGCTCCACCTCGATGCTCCAGCGCAAGCTGCGGGTGGGCTTCGCCAAGGCCGGACGGCTGATGGACCTCATGGAATCGCGGGGGATCGTCGGCCCGAGCGAGGGTTCGAAGGCGCGCGACGTGCTGCTGAAGGCCGACGAGCTGGACGACGTGCTCGCCGTCATCCGCGGCGAGGCCCATCCGTAACCAATTCGCGAGCAACCGTTTCCCTTGGACCCACGTCCAGTTGAAGGGAGGTAGTGGCACCGCGCACGACCTCGCGTACGGCGTCGGTCCGCCACGCCGGAGCGGGCCTCCCTTCGCCATTCGTATGGCGTATGAAGTGCACCCTCCGGTTGCTCCACCCTTTCGTCACCCCCCTAGACTGGACATCCAGCAGGTGGCTACACGCTCGAAAGGCGCCCACGTGTCCATCGGCAACGCCAACTCCCCCGAAGAAGAGCGGCCTTCGACCGACGACCGGTCCGAGGACCGCATCGTCGAACGACCCGTCGAGACCCCGTCCATCGGGACCGCCCTCAAGAAGGCCCGCATCGCCGCCGGGCTCACCGTCGACGAGGTCAGTTCCATCACCCGCGTGCGCATCCCGATCGTGCACGCGATCGAAGAGGACGACTTCACGCGGTGCGGCGGCGACGTGTACGCCCGCGGTCACATCCGTACGCTCGCCCGCGCCGTCCACCTCGACCCGGTACCCCTGGTCGAGAGCTACGACGCGGCCCACGGCGGCCGGCCGGCTCCCACGCCCGCCGCGCCGATGTTCGATGCCGAGCGCATCCGCCCCGAACGGCAGCGGCCCAACTGGACCGCGGCCATGGTCGCCGCCATCGTCGCCGTGATCGGCTTCGTGGGCTTCACCGCCTTCAGCGGCGGCGACGAGAAGGACAAGCGGCCGGTGGCGGAAGGTTCCGCCGCCCCGAAGCCCGCAGCTCCCAAGCAGACCGGGGGCAAGCCGGCCGCGCAGCCCCAGCAGACCCCTGCCGCGCCCAAGCCGGATCCCTCGGACAGTGCGATCGCCGCCGCGCCCAAGGACCTCGTCACCGTGGTCCTGACGGCCGACACGGGCGAGAGCTGGATCTCCGCCAAGGACTCCACCGGCCGGCTGCTCTTCGACGGCACCCTCACGCAGGGTGAGTCCAAGACCTTCACGGACAAGGAATCCGTCGACCTCGTGCTCGGCGACGCCGGGGCCGTGAAGCTCTTCGTGAACGGCAAGGAGATCAAGGACGACTTCCAGCCGGGTCAGGTGGAACGTCTCACATACACCAAGGCGGACCCTCTTCAGGATCAGCCCCAGGCGGGCTGAGCAGAGGCCGCCCCCGGGCGGAACAGGGAAATCCGGATCCCCGGGGTGCTGCGCCGCACCCCGGGGATCTTGCTGTAGGGGGACTTGCGGCTGGGGCCGACGCCGGGACGAAGTAGTCTTGAGTCCATGCCCGAACGCCGTACCGTCGCCCTTGTCACTCTTGGCTGCGCCCGTAACGAGGTGGACTCGGAGGAGCTCGCAGGCCGCTTGGCGGCGGATGGCTGGGAGCTCGTCGAGGACGCCGCCGACGCGGACGTAGCCGTCGTCAACACCTGTGGCTTCGTCGAAGCCGCCAAGAAGGACTCCGTAGACGCCCTCCTGGAAGCCAATGATCTCAAGGATCACGGCAAGACCCAGGCGGTCGTCGCCGTCGGCTGCATGGCCGAGCGCTACGGCAAGGAGCTCGCCGAAGCCCTGCCGGAAGCCGACGGGGTCCTCGGTTTCGACGACTACGCCGACATCTCCAACCGCCTCCAGACCATCCTGAACGGTGGCAGCGTGGAGGCCCACACCCCGCGCGACCGGCGCAAGCTGCTGCCGATCAGCCCCGCGGAGCGCCAGAGCGCCGAGGTCGCCCTCCCCGGCCACGCCCAGGAGCCGGCCGAGGTCCCCGCCGACCTGCCCACCGGACTCGCACCGGCCTCCGGGCCGCGCGCCCCCCTGCGCCGCCGCCTGGACAAGAGCCCCGTGGCCTCGGTCAAGCTGGCCTCCGGCTGCGACCGGCGCTGCTCCTTCTGCGCCATCCCGTCCTTCCGCGGCTCCTTCATCTCCCGCCGCCCCAGCGACGTGCTGGGCGAGACCCGCTGGCTCGCCGAGCAGGGCGTCAAGGAGGTCATGCTGGTCTCCGAGAACAACACCTCGTACGGCAAGGACCTCGGCGACATCCGGCTGCTGGAGAGCCTGCTGCCGGAGCTGGCCGCGGTGGACGGCATCGAGCGCGTGCGCGTGAGCTACCTGCAGCCCGCCGAGATGCGGCCCGGCCTGATCGACGTACTCACCTCGACCCCCAAGGTCGTGCCGTACTTCGACCTGTCCTTCCAGCACTCGGCCCCCGACGTGCTGCGCGCCATGCGCCGCTTCGGTGACACCGACCGGTTCCTGGAACTGCTGGACACCATCCGCAGCAAGGCCCCGCAGGCCGGCGTGCGGTCCAACTTCATCGTCGGCTTCCCCGGCGAGAAGGAATCGGACTTCGCCGAGCTGGAGCGTTTCCTCACCCACGCGCGCCTGGACGCCATCGGCGTCTTCGGCTACTCGGACGAGGACGGCACCGAGGCCGTCACCTACGACCACAAGCTGGACGAGGACACCATCGCCGAGCGGCTCGCGCACATGCAGCGGCTCGCCGAGGAGCTCACCTCGCAGCGCGCGGAGGAGCGGATCGGGGAGACCCTGGAGGTACTCGTCGAATCCGTGGAGGCGGTCGACGAGGACGGCGACGGTGCCTACGGGCGCGCCGCCCACCAGGCCCCCGAGACCGACGGCCAGGTCGTCTTCACGGACAGCGCGGGCCTGGTCCCGGGGCGTATCGTCACGGCCAAGGTGGTCGGCACCCTGGGCGTGGACCTGGTGGCCGAGCCCCTGGGCATGGATCTTGAGGAGGCGGCCGGATGACCGGAGTCCCGGCATCTGCGGCGGGCGGGACCGATCGCCGGCCCGTACCCGGCGCGAAGCTGGGGGCCGCGGCGGTCAATCAGGCCAGCCTGTGGAACATCGCCAACATCCTGACGATGATGCGGCTCGTCCTGGTGCCGGGATTCGTCTTCCTGCTGCTCGCCGAGGGCGGCTACGACCCGGCCTGGCGCGCCTGGGCATGGGCGGCGTTCGCCGTCGCCATGATCACGGACATCTTCGACGGCCACCTGGCCCGGACGTACAACCTGGTCACGGACTTCGGCAAGATCGCCGACCCCATCGCCGACAAGGCGATCATGGGGTCGGCGCTGATCTGTCTCTCCTGGCTCGGTGACCTCCCCTGGTGGGTGACCGGGGTGATCCTCGGGCGGGAGCTCGGGATCACGCTCCTGCGCTTCTGGGTCATCCGCTACGGAGTGATTCCGGCCAGCCGCGGCGGCAAGCTGAAGACCCTCGCGCAGGGCACGGCCGTGGGCATGTACGTACTCGCGCTGACCGGGGCGCTGGCGACCATGCGCTTCTGGGTGATGGCGATCGCCGTCGTGCTGACCGTCGTCACCGGTTTGGACTACATCCGGCAGGCGGTCGTGCTGCGCCGGCAGGGGATCGCGGCGGAGCGGGCCGCGCAGTGACCGACGGCGTGGGGGAATCCTTCCGGTGAGCGGTGGCGGAGCGCAGGCGTCCGGTGGGGCCGAAGCGATCGGGATGGTCGATCATACGTTCGATGTCGCCGCGGAGGTGCTGCGCCTGCTCACGGAAGGTGACCAGTCGCTCGCCGTGGCGGAATCCCTGACCGGCGGCTTGGTGGCCGCCGAACTCACGGCGGTCCCCGGCGCCTCGCTGTCCTTCCGCGGATCGGTCACGGCGTACGCCACGGAGATCAAGCACCGGGTCCTCGGGGTGGACGCGGGACTGCTCGCGGCCGAAGGCGCGGTGAACGCGCAGGTCGCGGAGGAGATGGCGGCCGGGGTGCGGCGGGTGATGGGCGCTTCGTGGGGAATTGCGACCACCGGGGTGGCCGGTCCGCAGCCGCAGGACGGACAGCCGGTGGGCACCGTTTTCGTCGCGGTGGACGGTCCGGGGAGCAGGAAAACGGTCCGGCTGAGGTTGAACGGCTCCCGTGCGGAAATTCGTAGGGAGAGTGCACGCACAGTGCTCGAGCTTCTCTCAGGCCAACTCCGTGAGAATGCGCGGAGGCAGGATACGGAACAGAACGGGGGGATTTGATGTTTGCAGCCCTGAGTGAACACGACATCGCTCCCCGCACGGCCGCGGCGCGAGGCGGTACGGTGGGGCGTGAAGGATGCGGCTACACGGTCAGAGGAGGGAGCCACCGATGATTCTGCTCCGTCGCCTGCTGGGTGACGTGCTGCGTCGGCAGCGCCAGCGCCAGGGCCGTACTCTGCGCGAAGTCTCCTCGTCGGCCCGAGTTTCGCTCGGCTATCTCTCCGAGGTGGAGCGGGGGCAGAAGGAGGCATCCTCCGAGCTGCTCTCCGCGATCTGCGACGCGTTGGACGTACGGATGTCCGAGCTGATGCGCGAAGTCAGTGACGAACTGTCGCTGGCCGAGCTGGCACAGTCGGCCGCGGCAAGCGAACCGGTGAGTGTGCCGGTCCGCCCGATGCTCAATTCGGTCTCCATGGCTTCGGTCACGGGTGGACCGGAGCGGGTGACCATCAAGGCGCCTGCGGAAGCGGTGAATGTCGTAGCCGCGTGAGCGAGCACGTGAGCGTTTGAGCGTGGCCGGAGCCCCGGCCGGTGCCTGAAGCACCGGCCGGGGCTCCGGGCCGTTCTGGGTGCGGTGCCGGGGGTGGTGCGGGAGGATGGGGGCGTCAGGGTCACAGGCCCTCCCCAGACTCCGTCCGGGGACCCCCAGGGAGGTAGCCGTGCGGCGGTTACTGCACATACCTGCGGCGTCGGCCCTCGCGCTGACGGTGGGGGTCCTGTGGTGGTGGGCCGTGCTGCGGCTGCTGCTGGCGCCCGAGGAGTCCGGGGCGGTGGAGGGCGCGGTGGGGCGGGAGGGGGGGGCCGGGGGGGTGGGGTTTTGGGGCGGGGTTGTTCACCTTGGCGCGAACGCCCCGCAGATTCTTGACCACCTTGGCGCGAACGCCCCGCAGATTCTTGAC